>SLJO01000125.1 GCA_007135095.1 Bacteroidales bacterium
ATTCGGACGGATGCGTTTTTGATACTATGGAGATCAAGCAAAAGGAATGCTTCTGTCCTAATTTCATTAAAGCCTATAAACTGCAAAGAATTTCAAAATATGCCCGAGAAACCTGGGAATTCGTTAATCTCTATTCTAAAACAAGAGGCATTAACAGGTTTAAGGCATTGCTGGAAACAGTCAGGTTGCTGGGGGAAAGGGAAGAGGCAAAAACAAGGAATGCGTCATTGCCCGATATGAGCGCTCTTGAAGAGTGGGTTTCAAAGGAAACCAAACTTGGCAATCCTGCCCTGGAACGCTATGCTTCCAGCGTAAATGATCCGCAGATTTACCTGGCACTGGAATGGTCAAAAAATGTTAACAAGGACATAGCTGAAATGGTATTTGGGATAAACCCTTTTCCATTGGTAGAGCAATCTCTTGAAAAGCTCACCAAAAGGGCCGATGCCATAGTTGTTTCTCAAACCCCGGTAGAAGCGCTTAAAAGGGAGTGGGAGGAAAACAAAATAGATCAATATGTACACCTTATCGCAGGTCAGGAATATGGCACCAAAACAGAGCATCTGGCCCTTGCGGCAAAAGGTAAATATCCTGACAACAAAATTCTTATGATAGGAGACGCCCCCGGCGATTTAAAAGCTGCAAGCTCCAATGGTGTACTGTTTTACCCGGTAAATCCCGGACATGAGGAAGAATCCTGGAAGAGGTTTTATAATGAGGCGCTGGATAAATTTTTCAATGGAAGCTATCAGGGTGATTATCAGAATAAGCTGATTGAAGAGTTCAACTCATTTCTGCCGGAAAAACCTGACTGGTAAAGGCAGATCATGCTATCTGTCAATACAGAACCCGTGGCAGCCGCAGGTTTGCATACCAGGCCATGAAATGGGACCAGGTACTGAGAGAAAGAGATTTTACTGAAAATAAGAATATTATGTTGTATTTTTCAAGAGGTTCGGAAACTGATGAGCTGACATCATTGGATCTGCAAAATGGCTTGAATGAGGCCTTTGATAAGCTGGGTAAGAGGAAGAAGGTGCTGGCGCTGCCTCCCGATTTTACCCGGTACCATTCCAGGGCAGGGGAACTCACCTCTTACAGCTACCAGTATTTCGGAAATGCCATGACCGATGTGCTTCCTGCACTTGGCACCCATTTTCCCATGAGTGAGCCTGAGATCGAAAGGATGTTCCCTGGCATTCCGCATTCACTCTTCAGGGTGCACAACTGGAGGACGGATGTTGTAACTTTAGGTGAGGTGCCGGCGAACTTTATAAGGGAAGTATCCGAAAACCGGGTTGATTACTCCTGGCCTGCCCAGGTTAACCGCCTTCTTGCAGAAGGCGGACATGATCTTATATTATCAATAGGACAGGTCGTACCTCACGAGGTAACTGGCATGGCTAATTATAACAAAAACGTGCTGGTGGGTACAGGGGGGGCAGAGGGAATAAATAAAAGCCATTTCCTGGGAGCAGCATACGGGATGGAAAGGATGATGGGCCGGGCCGACACTCCTGTCAGGAAGGTGCTCAACTATGCCTCGGAGAAGTTTGCCGGCCATCTCCCCGTTGTTTATGTTCTGACAGTAGTGGGGACAGATGCCATGGGCAGGCTCCAAACAAAAGGGTTATTTATTGGTGATGATCATGAATGTTACCTCAGGGCAGCAGAACTTTCATTAAGAGTCAACTTCGCCATGCTGGAGAAACCCCTTCAGAAAGTACTTGTGTACCTTGATCCGGATGAATATAAAAGCACCTGGCTGGGCAATAAATCCATTTACCGCACCAGGATGGCAATTGCCGATGGAGGTGAGCTGATAGTTCTTGCCCCGGGGCTCAGTCAGTTCGGAGAGGACATGGAGATTGACAGGCTGATCAGGAAATACGGTTACCTTACAACACCGGAAATACTGCAGCTGGTCGTGGAGAATGAGGATCTCAAAGGCAACCTGAGTGCAGCTGCGCATCTCATTCACGGATCGGCTGAAAACCGGTTTAAGGTCACCTATTGTCCGGGATATCTCAGCAGGGAGGAGATCAACGCAGTTAATTACTCGTATGGAGAACTGGAGAGAATGAATAAAAAATATGAACCGCAAAATCTAAGTGAAGGCGTCAATATCACCAGGGATGGAGAAGAGATATTTTTTATATCAAATCCTGCACTGGGACTATGGTCATCACGGGACAGGTTCTCCTCAAGTGATATTCCATGATAAAAATTGTTGCTGATATCAATATTCCGTTTCTTAAGGGAGCACTCGAAGATTATGCCAGTATCGTTTACCTCCCCGCAAGGGAAATAGGACCCCGGCAGGTAAGGGATGCCGATGCCCTGATAGTACGGACAAGGACAAGGTGTAACGAGCAGCTTCTAAGGGGAAGTGCTGTAAAATATATTGCAACTGCAACCATCGGGTTTGATCATATTGATGATGATTATTGCAGGGCAAATGGCATATCATGGAGCAGTGCTTCGGGTTGCAATTCCGGTTCAGTCATGCAATATATGGCCTCTGCACTTGCCTGTTTAACCACCCGCAGCCGGAAAAAATTCGAAGATCTTTCCATTGGTATTGTGGGCGTAGGAAATGTCGGGAAAAAGGTTGAAAAGCTTGCCCGTTTACTGGGCATGAAGGTGCTGCTGAATGATCCCCCCCGGGCACGGGCGGAAGGCAGCGGCAGCTTTGCTGATCTTGACGATCTGCTGGAAGATTCTGATATAGTTACTATGCATGTTCCCCTGAACAGGGAGGGTAAGGATGGTACCATACACCTTGCCGGCAAAGAGTTTTTTCTTAAAATACGCCGGGGGGGATGGTTTATCAATACTTCCAGGGGTGAGGTTATGAACACCGGTGCACTTATCGGGTCGTTGCATGGTCATCTGGCCGGTGCAGTAATAGATGTTTGGGAGAATGAACCCGAAATAGACAGGGAATTGCTTCACCTGGCAGACCTGGCAACTCCTCACATAGCAGGGTATTCCCTTGATGGCAAGGCAAACGGAGCTTCACAGAGTGTAAGGGCCATAAGCAGGTTTTTCGGGTTAGGGGCCGGCGACTGGTATCCGGGTAATATACCTGAGCCCGCTGATGGACTTGTGAGGATCGGGAAAGATCATGGAGGTATGGATAAGCTTGCACGGAGGCTATTTATGCACAGTTACAATATTGAAACGGACAGTACGCGGCTAAAGGCAGCACCGGGAAAATTTGAACAATTCAGGGATAATTATCCTCCGCGCCGGGAGTTCGGTGCATACATCCTGGCTTTTAATGATCCCGACGATCCCTGTAAGGAAAGGCTGCATGAGGCAGGATTCAGGGTGAAGTAAATAGCACCTGCCGACCAATCACCAGGTTGGATTGTCTCAGGAAAATCAGATGCCAGGTTAAATAACAACAATAAAACACAAATCAGATAATCAGAAACTAAACTAAAAGTAAAGAAATGAAGGAAAAAGCAGATATTGGACTTGTCGGTCTTGCCGTGATGGGCGAGAACCTTGTTTTGAATATGGAAAGCAAGGGTTTTACCGTTGCTGTATACAACAGGACAACACAAAAAGTTGATGAGTTTGTTAACGGCCGTGGAAAAGATAAAAATATCATCGGTACGCGAAGCCTCCAGGAACTGGTTGATTCACTGGAGAGACCACGGAAAATTATGCTTATGGTCAAAGCCGGGGGGCCGGTCGATGATTTTATCGGGCAGATAATGCCTTACCTGGAGAAGGGCGATGTCATTATAGACGGCGGCAACTCACACTTCCCCGATACCAACCGGCGGACTGCCTACCTGGAAAGCAAAGGCTTCCTGTATATCGGTACCGGAGTGTCAGGCGGCGAGGAAGGAGCCCTGAAAGGCCCATCGATCATGCCCGGCGGATCCAAGGCAGCATGGCCGCTTGTGAAG
This sequence comes from Bacteroidales bacterium, assembly GCA_007135095.1. GTDB lineage: Bacteria > Bacteroidota > Bacteroidia > Bacteroidales > PUMT01 > PXAP01. The sequence goes on from SLJO01000125.1 coordinate 3,924, forward strand.
GATATTTTTCAGAATATTGCTGCGAAGGTTGATGACGGCACTCCCTGCTGCGACTGGGTGGGCGAGGATGGCGCCGGCCATTTCGTTAAAATGGTTCATAACGGTATTGAATATGGTGACATGCAGCTTATATGCGAGGCATACCAGATCATGAAGGATATGCTCGGCATGTCGGCCGGCGAAATGCACGAGGTGTTCAAGGCATGGAACGAAGGTGAACTTGACAGTTACCTGATCGAGATAACCAGGGATATTCTCGGATACAAGGATGAAGACGGAGAGCCTATGGTTGATAAGATCCTGGATACTGCAGGTCAGAAGGGGACAGGAAAATGGACCGGGATAATTGCACTGGACCTGGGTGTGCCGCTTACCCTGATCGGGGAATCCGTTTTTTCCAGATGCCTTTCTTCCCAGAAGGATGAAAGGGTTGAGGCTTCAAAAATCCTGAATGGTCCTGAAATCTCATTTTCGGCCGATAAGGTGGCATTTATCGAGGATCTCAGGCAGGCTCTCTATGCCTCGAAGATGGTTTCATATGCACAGGGTTATGTGCTGATGCGTGAGGCTGCAAGAGAATACGGGTGGGATCTGAATTACGGCGGTATAGCACTGATGTGGAGGGGCGGATGCATCATCAGGTCTGTTTTCCTTACAAAGATCAAGGAAGCCTTTGACAGGGATCCCGGACTGAAAAACCTGCTGCTGGATTCATTCTTCAAAAATACCATTGACAGGGCACAGGAAAGCTGGAGAAAAGTTGTGGCGTCAGCGGCGCTAAACGGCATACCTGTTCCCGCACTGGGTTCGGCCCTTGCATATTATGACGGCTACAGGTGTGAAAGGCTGCCTGCCAATCTGCTGCAGGCACAGCGTGATTATTTCGGCGCCCATACCTATGAAAGAACTGACAAACCAAGAGGAATGTTTTTCCATACCAACTGGACCGGCAGGGGAGGCACCACCGCCTCATCGACATATAATGTTTAATAACCGGTCAGACAGGGAACAGCCGGCATATTTCCCTGTCCCGGACTCACGGCTGATGCCATAATGGCCGGTGGAAACCGGATTGGTTGATCATGATTTATAAACAGGGGATTAACTTTGTTCCTGATAGGTCAATTACGTAAATTATTATAAATTTACGGTCGGTTTCGAAAAATAGGTTTTTTTTAATAATAATAATAATCCAGTCATGTCAGAAAAAATTTTGAACAAGGTAAAGCCCGGTGTTGTAACCGGCGAAGATGTAAAAACAGTTTTCAGCATAGCAAAAGCCAATAGTTTTGCCCTGCCTGCAGTTAATGTTGTGAGCACCAATTCTATTAATGCCGTTCTCGAGGCAGCCAAAGTTGTAAATTCCCCGGTGATCATCCAGTTTTCCAACGGGGGAGCTTCCTTTTATGCAGGAAAAGGCCTGTCAAATGAAGGTAATACTGCTGCTATTGCAGGTGCGATATCCGGCGCTAAACATATCCATCATATGGCAGAGCTTTATGGAGTTCCGGTAATATTGCATACCGATCACTCGGCAAGGAAACTCCTTCCGTGGATCGACGGACTGCTTGAATATGCTGAAAAGCATTTCAAGCGTTATGGCAAGCCACTTTACAGCTCCCATATGATTGATTTGTCGGAAGAGTCTATAGAAGAGAATATTGGTACATGCAAGGAATATCTTGAACGAATGGACAAGATGGGAATGTCGCTTGAAATTGAACTTGGTGTTACAGGAGGCGAGGAAGACGGTGTTGATAACACTGAAATAGACAATTCCCTGCTTTATACGCAGCCAGAAGAGGTTGCATTTGCCTATGAGGAGCTCATCAAGGTAAACGACAACTTTACAATTGCCGCTTCCTTCGGTAATGTTCACGGGGTATATAAGCCGGGTAATGTGAAGCTCACGCCCAAGATACTCCTGAACTCACAGAAATTCATCCAGGAGAAGCACGGCACGGGCCCCAACCCGGTTGATTTTGTTTTCCATGGCGGCTCAGGATCGACCCGTGAGGAAATCCGCGAGGCGATCGGCTACGGCGTTATTAAGATGAATATTGACACCGATACCCAATGGGCATTCTGGGATGGGATACGCCGGTATGAGGCCAAAAACCATGATTACCTCCAGGGCCAGATTGGAAACCCCGAGGGGGAAGACAAGCCAAACAAGAAAAAATACGACCCCCGTGTATGGCTTCGTGAAGGCGAGAAAGCTATGATTGAAAGGCTGAAGATTGCTTTCGAAGACCTTAACTGTATTGACAGGCTATAATAACAAAGTGATTTAAATAATAAACGCGGGACTAAATTCCCGCGTTTATTATTTCTTCGGGACATCACTATCGTTGAAGTCATGGGAGATTACCGAAGCCAAAAGCCCTCTGCCAGCCTTCATCGGGCCTGACCATTTTTCTTTCAACAAGGTCAAATAGAGCGCAGGTAAAAACAGCCCTGCTGGCTTCTTCCCCTTTTTCATTGATCATCATCTGGTCGAAATAGAAAATTTTTTCATTTTTCCTTCTGCTGCTGGTTTCAATGCGGATTTTCTGGCCCGGCAACAGTTCTCTGCTAAACCTGACATTCACTTCAAGTATTACCGGACCCTTTCCGCTCCTTTTCACCGTTTCCTGGCCGTACCCGCTCTTATCCAGTATGTCCCAGCGTGCTTTCTCATACAGGTCAAGATACCTTGAGTTATTCACGTGCCCGTAATCATCAAGCAGGTAAGGATCGACTGTAAAGTTATAATAAAACTTCCCGGAATTTTCCATGTCTTTATTTGGTTTTTTGATTGATGATGACTGTTTTGCACTTGTTCAAAATATTTTTACGAGTATGTTCCCGTTATGCCGGATTAATTCAACCTGAACCCCGTAGACTTCGGAAAGAATGCTGGCCGTAATATTTCCCGGGGAACCGTGAGCTATTATACCGCCTTTATCAAGCAAGATAAGATAATCGGCAAACCTGAATGCGAGGTTCAGGTCATGAATGGACATAATAGCCGACAGGTTATTGTCAGTTGTAATCTTCCTGATTATATTCATGATGTCCATCTGGTTTTTTAAGTCAAGATTGCTGGTAGGTTCATCAAGCAGGAATATTTTCGGTTCCTGGACTAATGCACGGGCAATACATACTTTTTGCAGTTCGCCCCCACTTAAATGACTGGTATAGCGGGTTACAAGATGTTCAATCCTCATTTGCCGCAAGGCTTCACTTACCTTGTCCAGATCTGTTTGAGAGCTTCTTAAACCAATATGAGGGTTCCGGCCAAGCAACACGGCATCAAAAACCGTCATATTGCCGGCTTTGTTGTTCTGCGGAACATAACCGATCTTTTTTGCTATTTTGCGTGAAGGCATTTGAAGCACATCCCTGTCTTCAATCTTCACAATGCCTTTATGAGGTCTAAGTACGGCATTAATGCAACGTAACAGCGTCGTTTTTCCTGCACCATTAGGTCCGATAATTGCAAGCACACTTCCAGCCCTGAGGGTGAAGGAAATGTCTTTTAATATCAACTCCCCTTTACGATACCCGAAGGACAGGTTACTTGCTGAAAGCATTATTTTACTTTTTTATTAAGGAGAAGGTAAATGAATGCGGGGCCCCCTATAAAGGATGTTAAAACTGCCACTGGCAATACATGGGGTTTCAGCATTAACCTTGCTGCAATATCTGACGCAAGAAGCAGGGATACACCACACAGAAAGGAAGCAGGTATTACAAAACGGTAATCATCACCTATTACCCTTCTTACGATATGGGGACCAATGAGGCCGACAAATGCTATTATTCCAAGAAAGGATACTATTGATGCAGTGATTACTGAAGCAATGACCATGCCGGAAAGCCTCACCATCCCGACCTTTACCCCCAACCCCCTGGCAATTTCATCGCCTGCTTCAATAGCATTGTAATTCCATCTGTTCATGATAAAGAACAATGTGCCGGGAAGAACAAAAAAAGACATAATTCCAACTTCCCTCCATCCTGCCCTGCCTACATCGCCGAAAGACCAGAATACAATTGCTGCAAGCTGAACATCATCGGCAAAGTACTGGAGGAACATGGTGGCAGCAGAAAACAGCGAGCCCAGTGCAACACCACATAGTATCATTACATCGGGTGTTGTATTGTATAACCGGGCAATAAAAATTATTATCAGGGCAGAAACCATGCAGGCGGCAAATGAAAAGGCAACGGTGAAATATGGATTGGTAACGGTTATGGCACCTACCTGGGTCGACTGCATTATCCCGGTTCCCATAAGCATAATGGCAATGGCTGCTCCAAAGGCTCCTGCCTGTGATATGCCCAATGTAAAAGGCGAGCCAAGTGGATTACGGAGAACAGACTGCATTACTGCTCCCGATATGGCAAGCCCTCCCCCGGCAATCAATGCTGCTACTGCATGTGGAAGCCGGATGTTGAAGATGATATTCCGGACTTCCGGAATACTTTTTAAGCCAAAGAGAGATGCCATTACCGAACTTATTGGAATATTTACTGCTCCCAGTAATATGGCCGCAATAAATAATCCGGTGCTCAAAATAAAAAGAATCACTATAAAAATAATTTTCCTCTGTATGTATTTTGAGTACTCAGGGAACAGGTGGTTAATATTTTCCTTTGGTTCCATAAATGTCAGTTTGATCCCATAACCATCAGGTTGATACGGTAAATGTTATTTTGCTTCCGGAATCGTCCCGATCCATCAATGTCAGTTTGCTCCCATAATAGTATTGATCCCATAGATGTCAGTTTAATGGAATTTTAGCAAACCCGGCATTTTCAAACATTTTGTTCATTTCGAGAAACGCGGGACCGCCGTTAAAAAAAAATGATATTTCTTCCGCTTTTTTCATCGGGTCAATATCCCTGAAATTTTCAGGATAAAGGATCTTGCCTATAAAAAAAGCATTCGCTAAAAGAACCTCGATATTTTCATTGTATGAATTATTGGGGAAAAGTCCGTACAGCCGGTTATTTTTCACTGCCTTCAAATTCCTGAAAGAAGGGTCGTGGCGTAATTGTCCCAAAGCATTCGCACTGCCGGGTAACCGCAGGGTTGAGATGTCAATAAAAATAATATCCGGATCCCAGACAATAATCTGTTCCTTCGAGACATTGATATATGAAACCTGGCTGGAGTTTTCGGAAATCGATGCTGCATTTTTGATGCCCAGAAATTCAAATGGTGCGTAGCGGGGGTTTGTAGATTGAATGCCATGCGGTCCGCTTTGCCCTAAACCTCCTATATAACACGTTAAATTGGAAGAACTGCCAA
>SLJO01000023.1 GCA_007135095.1 Bacteroidales bacterium
CCCTCTCTGAAACCTCAGTTTCATCTGCCATTTTCTACCCCGGGTTTAATAGTTATATTTAAATATTGTTATATTATTATACAACTATCATGGAATATTGTTGAGAGAGGTGAAAAATTATTTTCCGCAGAACCGCGGGGCGGGTTCAAAAACCGCAACTGAACATTAAGCCTGAAACTATGTTTACTGTGAAAAGAAATAACATATGCAACTTTTTTTTCTCTTTTTATTAAGTGTGATTATGCCCCGGGCTGCCGGCATTGAAACTATTGAATTTACTGATATGAAGAATACTGGAAAGAAATATGATACCGTTACACTGGGAGCCGGTTGCTTCTGGTGCGTGGAAGCTATATTCGAAAGACTTGACGGGGTAACGGAGGTTACCTCCGGTTATTCGGGCGGAAGAATTGCCAATCCTACATACAGGGAGGTTACTTCGGGACGAACCGGTCATGCCGAGGTGATCCAGGTAACCTATGACCCTGATGTTATTCCTTTTGCCAAACTCCTGGAAATATTTTTCATGACACATGATCCTACAACCCTTAACAGGCAGGGAGCGGATGTGGGAACCCAGTACCGCTCAGCCATATTCTATCATTCGGACGAGCAGAAGCAAATTGCTGAGGAGGTAAAATCACTGCTGGAAAGGGAGAAAATATGGCATGACCCGATCGTGACCGAAATCACTGCTTTTACTGGTTTTTACAAGGCAGAGGATTATCATCAGGAATATTACCGGAACAATCCCGATCAGGGTTATTGCCGTATGGTTATAGCCCCGAAAATGGAGAAATTTGAAAAACTGTTTCGTGAATATCTGCAGGATTGAAGGAATCCGTTTTTAGTGCGGACATTTATCGCTGATTTTGAAGATACTCCATAATTGATACGGCCGCCCTTCTGCCCGACATAATTGCCGAAACCACCAGGCTGGCCCCAAGTATGGTGTCACCTGCTGCAAATACTTTATCCCGCAGTGTCTGGTGACTCTTGCTGACTTTTACATTGCCTCTTTCAGAATACTCGATTCCCAGGGAATCAAGAAGACCTTCATGAACGGGATGCACAAATCCCATTGACAGCAACACCAGGTCGGCATCAATCAGTCTGAGAGTTTCATTTTTTTCCTTCATCAGCATTTTGCCGTTTTCTCCTTTTGCCCACTCCACTTCTGTAATTTCCGCTTTTTGCACACTTCCGTTCTCCCCGGTCAGGCGGCGGGTGGTTGTATTCCATACCCGGATGCACCCTTCCTCGTGCGAGGAGGTTGTTTTTTTAATGTTCGCCCAGTATGGCCAGGGGTTGTCAAGATTTCTTTTTAGAGGAGGCTCAGGCAGGATCTCTATCTGCGTTACTGATTTTGCACCCTGCCTTTTTGCAGTGCCCACACAGTCCGAACCGGTATCACCGCCGCCAATTACCACAACGTGTTTATCTTTTGCAGAAATACGCTCCCGGTCATTAACCGGCCTTCCCCCAACAATCCTGTTTTGCTGCGTGAGAAAATCCATGGCGAAATGAATTCCCTTCAGTTCCCTTCCCTCCACGGGAAGATCACGGGGTTTCATGGCGCCCACGGCAAGGCAGACAGCATCAAATGAATGCAGTAATTCTTCATGGGAAATATCAACTCCGGCAAGGGTATTAGTTCTGAATTCCATTCCCTCCTGCATCAGGATATTCAGTCGGCGATCGACGACATGTTTGGCCAGCTTGAAATCGGGAATGCCATACCTGAGCAACCCCCCCGGCAAGTCATCCTTTTCAAAGACGGTAACCCAATGCCCTGCCTTGTTAAGCAGGTCGGCGCAGGCGAGCCCGGCCGGCCCCGAGCCTATAACCGCTATTTTCCGGCCTGTCCGGATTTGCGGAGGATTGGCCTGGATGAATCCACCTTCAAAACCTTTTTCTGCAGCGGTAAATTCATTTTCCCTTATAGTAACAGGTTCTTCATGAATGGCAAGTACGCAGGCAGCTTCACAGGGAGCAGGGCAGACCCTTCCGGTAAATTCAGGGAAGTTATTGGTAACATGCAAAAGATCAATGGCTTTTTTCCACTGGCCCCTGTATATGGCATCCTGCCACTCGGGCATGTTGTTCATTACCGGGCAGCCCCACTGGCAAAAGGGGATACCGCAATCCATGCACCTGGAGGCCTGTTGTTTCCTGTCATCTTCATTAAGGGTTTGTTCTACCTCCGAATAGTCGTTGAGCCGTTCATGCAATGAGCGGTACCCGCTCACTTTACGGCCCGTTTTTATAAATCCCCGTGGATCGCCCATATCTTTAATATTTTGTGCCTGATACTGTAATTAATAAATTTCTTTAAATCCGGAATCTCCTTTTTTAGCCCGATACTGATTCTCAGTACTGGTGCTGCGGAGTATCTTCTGTCATCTCGAGCTTTGCCCGGGTTTTTTCAAGGTTTATTTCCTGAAGGACCTTTTTATATTCGAACGGAATAACCTTAACAAACCTGGGCAGGAATTCGTCCCAGTTCACAAGTATCTGCTCTGCCAGCTTGCTGTTGGTGTAAAGCATATGCCGGCCGATTAAATGCTGCAGTTCTGTAATATCTGCAAGATCTTCAAGAGTTTCAATTTCCACAAGTCCCTTATTGCAGAAGTAGTCAAAATTACCTTTTATATCCAGTACATATGCAATACCACCGCTCATGCCTGCAGCAAAGTTTCTTCCCGTAGTACCAAGTATAACCACCCTTCCGCCTGTCATGTACTCACAGCCATGATCGCCAACCCCTTCCACAACTGCTGTAGCTCCGCTGTTTCTGACTGCGAATCTTTCGCCGGCTATTCCCCTGACATATAATTCTCCCCTTGTGGCCCCGTATAATATAGTATTGCCAACGATAATGTTCTGTTCCGGCTTAAATGCTGACCCGGCCGGGGGAACGACAACTATTTTGCCGCCCGACAACCCCTTTCCAAGATAATCGTTGGCATCTCCCTCAAGTAAAAAGTTTACCCCCTTTACAAGGAATGCGCCGAAGCTTTGTCCGGCAGAGCCGTAAAACCTTGCATTTATGGTATCTTCATCCAGTTCACGGGAGTTTAGTTTTCGTGTGAGCTCACCCGACAGCATGGTGCCCACGGCACGGTCGGTGTTTTTAATAGAATTTGAGACCCAGACCTTTTCACCCTTGTTTATTGCCTTACCCGTAAGTTTTATCAATCCGGCATCCATGGTGTCATGGATATTGTGTTCCTGATCTTTCTGGCAGAACAAGGAATTCTCCCTTGCCTCCGGCGGAAAGTATATCATATTTGAAATATCAATGTGTCGCGCCTTCCAGTGCTTGATATCTTCTCTTTTCTCAAGCAGATCGGTGCGGCCCACTATATCCTCAAACTTCCTGAACCCAAGTTCGGCGAGTATTTCACGCACTTCCCGGGCAATGAACCGGAAATAGTTTTCAACATAATCAGCCTCTCCCGTAAAGCGCTTTCTGAGATCTTCATCCTGTGTTGCAACGCCAACGGGACAGGTGTTAAGGTGGCATTTCCTCATCATGACACAACCCAAAACTATCAGTGCAGATGTTGAAAACCCGAATTCTTCGGCTCCCAGCATGCCCATCAGCACAACATCCAGGCCTGTTTTGAGTTGCCCGTCGGTCTGCAGTCTTACCCTGCCCCTGAGGTTATTCATAACCAGTGTCTGGTGCGCCTCCGAAATGCCAAGCTCAACCGGCATGCCTGCATGTTTTATAGAGCTGGCCGGGCTTGCACCTGTGCCTCCTTCATTACCGCTCAGGGTGATCAGATCGGCCCTTGCCTTTGCTACACCGGCAGCAACTGTCCCCACCCCGTACTCGGATACAAGTTTAACCGAGACCAGGGCCCGGGGGTTTGCGCACTTAAGATCAAAAATAAGCTGGGCCAGGTCTTCTATGGAGTAGATATCATGATGGGGCGGGGGAGATATCAGGGTGATGCCTGGAGTCGAATTCCTGAGCTTCCCGATAACATCATTAACTTTAAAACCGGGCAGCTGTCCGCCTTCCCCGGGTTTTGCCCCCTGTGATATCTTTATTTGTATCTCATCTGCATTAACCAGGTATTCCATGGTGACCCCAAACCTGCCTGATGCAACCTGCTTAATCGCGCTTCTTTTACTTGTTTGTCCCGGCTGTGTTTTAAACCTTTCAGGATCCTCGCCTCCTTCACCGGTGTTGCTTCTGCCGCCAATCCGGTTCATGGCTGTCGCCAGAGCCTCGTGGGCCTCCTTGCTGATGGAGCCGTAGGACATGGCGCCCGTTACAAACCTTTTTAATATTGCTTCGGCAGGCTCCACCTCGTCTATGTCAATGGGATTTTTTTTATAATCCAGGAACCCCCTCAAAAAGGCCGGTTTCCGGTTTTCCATATTCACCAGGGAACTGAATTCCTTGTATTTATTGTAGTTATTATTCCTGGCAGCCCATTGCAGCAGTCCCACAGTCCCCGGATTCCATGCATGATGCTCCCCGTTTACACGGTAGGAATAGTACCCCTCGGTTACCGGGATGAAGTTCCCGTTGGCACCGGGCTCCTTAAAGGCGAGGTTATGAGGAATTGCGGCTTCAGCGGCAATCTCTGCCAGCCCTATGCCTCCAATGCGTGATGCAGTGCCATTGAAATACTTGTCAATAACCTTCTGCGATATACCAAGACATTCGAATATCTGCGCACCATGGTAGCTTCTTAGTGTGGAAATACCCATTTTTGAAAGCACTTTTAACAATCCGCTGTCAATGGACTTTATATAATTCTCCCTGGCTTTTTTGTATTCCATGGGAAGTTCCCCGTTTCTGCAACTTTCATTAATGGCGGCAAAAGCAAGGTAAGGATTAATTACACTTGCACCATACCCCAGGAGCAGGGCGAAATGCATTATTTCACGGGGTTCTGCCGTCTCCACAATAAGTCCGCTCTGCATCCTTTTCCTGGCATTTATCAGGTGGTGGTGCACCGTTGCTACTGCAAGAAGGGATGGAATGGGAGCATTATTGCTGTCTGTTTCCCTGTCCGACAGGATTATAAAATTCACCTGATCGTCGACGGCCTTTTCGGCGGAAACGCACAATTGATCAAGTGCTTTCTCCAGTGCAGTTTCACCACCGGAGGGATCAAAAACCATGGGCAGGGTTATGTGGGAAAAATCGGAACGGTTCAGGTCTTTCAGCTTTTTGAGATCCGTATTGGTAACTATCGGACTTTTGAATTTAATGAGCCTGCAAAGAGCGGGTGATTCCTGCAGCAGGTTTTTGCTTAATGAACCGATATAATTGGTAAGTGACATTACAAGTCCCTCCCGTATCGGATCAATTGGCGGATTTGTGACCTGGGCAAACTGTTGTTTGAAGTAATTGAATAACCTCTGCGGTTTATCCGACAATACCGCGGGCGGGGTGTCATTGCCCATGGAACCTGTCGGTTCCCGGGCTTCCATGCACATAGGTTTTATGATCATATCCACATCTTCCTTGCTGTACCCGAATATCTTCATCCACAAAGGGTATTTATCTCCCATTCGCGATGTGACCCTTTCCTTTACCTCAATATCTTCAAGTTCAAGACGGTTCTCCCTTAGCCAGTTACCATAGGGATTCATTTTCGACAGCTGTGATTTCAGCTCTTCGTCTGATATAATAACTCCAAGCTTGGTGTCTACAAGAAGGATCTTACCTGGCCTTAATCTGCCTTTTTCCCTGACCTGGGCGGCCGGAAAGGTTTGCACGCCCGTTTCACTTCCCATCACGATAAGGTCGTCATTGGTGATAAGGTACCGCGAAGGCCTTAGCCCGTTACGGTCAAGGGTGCCTCCAACATACCGTCCGTCGGAAAAAAGCAATGAAGCCGGGCCGTCCCATGGTTCCATGATGGTTGAATGATATTCATAGAAGTCCTTGAGGCTGCCTGGTATGGGGTTTTTATCGTTAAAGGACTCGGGAACCAGCATGGCAAGTGCATGGGGAAGAGTCCGCCCGGTCAGCACCAGGAATTCAAGGGCATTATCGAGCGAGGCAGAATCACTTTTGCCGGGTTCGACTACAGGAAAAATCTTTTGCAGGTCGCTGCCAAAAATATCGGTTTTCAGCAGCGATTCCCTGGTTTGCATCCATAACCGGTTTCCTTTTATGGTGTTGATCTCACCATTATGTGCCAGGTACCGGAAAGGCTGGGCCAGATCCCAGGTTGGAAAGGTATTGGTGGAGAAACGTGAATGGACAAGGGCAATGGCACTTTCGAAATTTTTGTTCCCCAGATCAGGAAAATATTCTCCCAGCTGTGCAGGGGTAAACATACCCTTGTATATCATCACCCGTGTGGAAAGGCTTGGAATATAGAAATAGCTTTTAAGGGCAATTTCTGAATTTCTTATCTCATTTTCGGCAAGTTTCCTGATAACAAAAAGCTTCCTCTCCAGGTCATCCTGCTCGTAATCGCCGGCAAGGAACACCTGTTTCATAAACGGCTCGGTGCTGAGTGCTATCTCTCCCAATGTCTGATTGTTAACCGGTACGTCACGTGTTGCAATCACCCTGAGATTTTCCTTCTCAACCATTGAGAAAAAGATCTTTTCACAGGTATCCCGGTCAGCGCTGTCCGGGGGAAGGAATAAAATGCCTGTGCCGTACTCGCCAATCGAGGGAAGGCCGGGTATCCCGGAAAGATAAAATTCATGGGGTATCTGCACCAGTATTCCGGCCCCGTCGCCTGAGGCGTTGTCTGAACTTTCTGCTCCCCTGTGGGTCATATTAGTGAGCACCTGCAGACCGCGTTTTACTATATCCTGTGATTTGTGTCCTCTAATGCTGGCTACAAATCCTATTCCGCAACTGTCATGTTCGTTTTCCGAAGAATATAGGCCTGCAGTTCTGTATGAGTTAGTTGCCATATTAATAAGGGTTAGCCTGTTTATATTGTTTCTGTTTTGTCTGAATTAACATCGGGTTATAACGAAATTTTTAAGTAAATGATTGTACGGTCAGGTTGCCCTTTACCTGATCTGGCCATTTCCATATATGATGTACTTGGTTGTAGTCAGTTCCTTGAGTCCCATAGGCCCTCTTGCGTGCAGCTTTTGGGTTGATATTCCTATTTCCGCACCAAAACCAAATTCGAATCCGTCTGTAAACCGGGTAGACGCATTTACATATACTGCTGCAGCATCGACCTCGGCAAGGAATCTCTGAGAGCTGTTATAATTCTCCGTTACAATTGTCTCGGAGTGTTGTGTCCCGTATTTGTTGATATGGAGTATTGCGTCACTCAGTGAGGGGATCACCTTAACAGCAATTATCAAATCCAGGTATTCTGTATGCCAGTCTTCTTCAGTGGCAGGGATGGCGTAGCCTATTATCTCCGTAACATTCCTGTCTCCCCTGATTTCAACATTGAGTTCTTTCAGCTTATCACATATTACCGGAAGAAATATATCAGCTATGGAGGAATGCACAAGAAGTGTTTCAATGGCATTGCATACACCCGGGCGCTGGGTTTTTGCATTTATTACAATTCTTTCTGCCATTTCCAGGTTTGCTGATTCATCTATAAAGGCATGACAGTTTCCGGTTCCGGTTTCAATAACAGGTACTGTGCTGTTTTCAACCACAGTCTTAATTAATCCGCTGCCGCCCCTTGGTATAAGGATATCAAGATATTCATTGAGTTTCATCATGGCGACAGCACTTTCCCTTCCTGTATGCTCTACAAGCTGCACTGCCTCGGGCGGTACGCCCTGGCTTACAAGCGCTTCCTGTATGATTTTTACAATTGAAATATTTGACCTGATTGCTTCCTTTCCTCCTCTGAGGATAACGGCATTGCCGGTTTTCAGGCAAAGCCCTGCGGCATCAACCGTAACATTTGGTCTTGCCTCGTAAATAATGCCTATGACACCGATGGGAACCCTGATCTGTCCGATCTGCAATCCGTTGGGCCGTTTTTTCATTGAAATTACCTCGCCGACAGGATCTTCAAGTAATGCTATCTGGGCAAGTCCTTCAGCCATTGACTTTATCCTTTGGGGATCAAGCGTGAGTCTGTCGAGAAGGGAACCTTTGATGTTGTTCTTATTTGCCTCCTTCAGATCCATTTCATTGGCAGCAAGGATATCGCTGGTTCTTTCTATGATGAGCCCGGCCGTTTTTTCAATAACCGATTTTTTTTCATCAGACGACATACGGGCAAGGAAATGGGTAGCTCTTCGTGCCTGTATTCCTTTCTTGTTGAGTTCTTCCATGATTTGAGTTTATTTATTGAGTGTTCTGTTTCCATGAAAACAATGTACCTGATTCTTTGCCGGCGAGAATATTATACAGTATGTAGGGGTTGGAGCCATTTGCAATCACCACTTTTATTCCGGCAGTCCTGCATATCCGGGCAGCAGCAATTTTGGTTGCCATCCCGCCGGTTCCGAATCCTGAACCTGCACCGGTTGCAGATCTTTTCATTTCTTCGGTTATTTCAAATACTTCAGGGATAATCTCTGCTCCGGGATTTTCCCTGGGATCGGCCGAAAACAGTCCGTCGATATCTGACATCAGGATAAGCAAATCTGCTTTGGCAAGTTGTGATACATATGCTGACAGGGTATCATTATCACCAAACTCTATTTCATCGGTTGCCACGGTATCGTTTTCATTGATAATGGGAATTATGTTCATTGAGATCAGCTCATTAAGGGTATTGCCGGCATTAATCCTTCTTTCCTGGTTAACAAGTATGTCCTTGGTGAGCAGAACCTGGGCAACCTGCTGATTTCGGGCATCAAAGAATTTCTGGTATATCCTTATCAGTTCAGCCTGTCCGATTGCCGCCAGTGCCTGCTTATCGGCAAGGCCGGCGGGTCTGGAATCCAAACCCAGTCGTCCCGCACCAACAGCTATTGCGCCTGATGACACCAGAATTGTTTTCTTTCCTGTTTTTTGTATTCCTGCCATCGCTTCCGAAAGTTTCACCAGCCTCTGGTAATTCAGCCTCCCGTTCGGGTAACTCAGTGTGGATGTACCAACCTTTATTACAATCTTTTTGCAGTTTATTAGTTGCTTCCAGCTTTCCATCCTCCCGTTATTTGTTATATCCCCTGTCATTTCATTACCGCATAAACTATGCATAC
>SLJO01000204.1 GCA_007135095.1 Bacteroidales bacterium
CTTGTTTTTACAGGATAAATATAAGAAGTTCAGGGAAAATATTTTAATGATAAATACCAGGGCCGATAATTACGGTCTTTTTTTATTAATGAAAAATATGTTTACTTTAAAAGTTGAAGTGCTGGTCAAATAGTCACATCACTGTTCCCGCATCTAATTTATTCTCATGAACTTGTATATATCCCTGCTTTTTCTGTTTTTTTGCATATCAGCTTCTTCCCTGGTATCCTGTTCGGGATTCGATCAGATCGAAGCAGGCGAGATTGAGGATGTCAGTTTCAGCAGGGTGGCAGGCAGGGCAATTGAATTCGAGGTTACAATGTCTATTGATAATCCTTCTGCTTTCAGGTTCCGGATTATTGATGTTGATCTTGATGTATACATCAATAATGAATACATCGGCAGGATAAGGAATGTTGACAATGTGCTGATACCTTCCAGGTCTGCCGAGTTATACGCTTTTCCGCTTAAGGTTGAGTTTTCCAGTGTGCTCAAAGGAGCCCTCTCCTTGTATAATTTCTTTCTCGACCGGCAGGCGGAAATCAAAATAAAAGGCACTATAAGTGTTCGTTCCTTTCCTTTTACCAGGAAGATTCCCGTTGATGAAACGACGGAGGTGAACAGGTGATTTTGGTTTTAATCCGAATAGTATTTATTTTGCACAATAAAAATTTGCCCTGATCGGTTCATGATTTGAATCATCTGTATATATTCATTTCTATTAATTGGTTTTTATGAGATCGATATACTTTATTTTTTTGTTTATGCTTGTACCATCAGGCATGGTTTTATCCCAGTCCAATTTTGTGAGCAACAGGAGTGAAGGACAACTGAACATCAACCAGGATGAGCGTCTTAATGAGCTGATCCGCCGCCATGTTTCCATAAATGAAAAAAAAGAGGGTATTGCCGGTTACCGGATAAGGATATTTTCCGAATCCGGACAGGGTGCCCGGTCCAGGGCCACTGATGTAAGGGCTAAATTCTTCAATAATTACCCTGATATTGACACCTACCTGGTGTATGACGCTCCCAATTTTAAGGTCTACGTCGGCGATTTCAGGACAAGAAGCGAGGCGCTGAAAATGCAGAGGAAAATCAACAGGGCATATCCCTATTCATTCATTATAAGTGACAGGATCAATCTGCCGCCAATTGATTAAATTTGCCCTGAATTCACTCCTTATTTATTACATTCCTGGAAGTATGCCAGTTTGCATTAAATTTCTCCCGGCTCTTTGTGGCTTCAGGGATGCCGGTTATTGTGCCGGCCTGGACAAATGGCATCAGGAAGTTCAGGAATATATTGTTAATTTTGTGACATTAAACTGCTCAGATGACGGAAATAATCAAGCACGAGTGTGGTATTGCCCTCATAAGGCTGCTTAAACCACTGGAGTATTATCAGGCAAAATACGGGACCTGGAGATATGGTTTGAATAAGCTCTACCTTTTGATGGAGAAACAGCATAACCGGGGGCAGGATGGAGCAGGTGTAGTTAGCATCAAGTTTGACCTTAAACCGGGAAAGCCATATTTATTCCGCCACCGTTCCAACTCCCCCTCTTCGATAAATGATGTTTTTGACAAGATCCATGAGCATTTTCATCCAATTCAGGAAAAAACACCCAGGCTGTTTGACGATCCCGCTTATGCACGAGACAATGTCCCCTTTGCAGGAGAAATATACCTGGGCCATCTTCGTTACGGCACTTTTGGAAATACAAGTATTGACCATGTCCATCCCGTAATGAGGGAGAATAACTGGAAATCCCGGAACCTTGTTCTTGCCGGGAATTTCAATCTCACAAATACCGATGAGCTGTTCCAGAAACTGATTGATCTGGGCCAGCATCCCAAAGCATACTCCGATACGGTAACCATTCTTGAGAAAGTTGGTCATTTTCTGGATGAGGAAAACCAGGATCTTTTCAGAAAATACAAAAGCGAAGGGTATGCAAATATTGAGATATCGGGGCTTATTGAGAAAAACCTGGATGTCAACAAGGTTCTTGAGGTTTCAAGCAAGGACTGGGACGGGGGATATACTATTGCCGGAATAATTGGGCATGGAGACATGTTTGTTGCCCGCGATCCCTGGGGGATCAGACCGGCATTCTTTTACAGGGATGAGGAGGTTGTTATTGTGGCCTCCGAACGGCCGGTAATTCAGACCGTGATGAATGTGAAAGGAAGCCAGGTCCTGGAGCTTGACCCGGGGAATTCACTTTTGGTAAAAAAGGATGGCCGGATATTTAATGAATCGATCCGCGCACCCCAAAAACGGCTTGCCTGTTCCTTTGAAAGGATTTATTTCTCCCGTGGCAGCGATGCTGATATATACCGGGAGCGAAAAATGCTTGGCGAACTCCTTACACCGCAGATACTTAAGGCCATTAATAATGACCTCGAAAATACGGTTTTCTCCTACATTCCAAACACTGCCGAGTCGGCTTTTTATGGCATGATAAAGGGGATTGAAGATCATATGCTCCGCGAGAAAACAAAAAAGATTTTGGGAAAGAGAGAAAAACTGTCAGAATCGCAGATACGGGAGCTTATAGCCATCCGGCCCAGGGTGGAAAAGATAGCAATAAAAGATGTAAAGCTGCGAACTTTCATTTCCCAGGAGAAAGCAAGGGATGACCTGGCAGGTCATGTTTATGACATTACCTACGGAACAATCAATGAGGGTGTTGATAACCTTGTCATTATTGACGACTCCATTGTAAGGGGCACCACGCTGAAAAAAAGTATTTTAAGTATCCTTGACAGGCTTTCCCCCCGGAAAATAATCATTGTCTCCTCCTCGCCCCAGATCCGTTATCCTGACTGCTATGGCATTGACATGACCAAGCTCACCGATTTTATTGCCTTCCATGCCGTTATTGCGCTGCTCAGGGAAACCGGCAGGGAAGCTGTAATAAATGAAGTGTACAGGCTCTCCCGCGATCAGCAGCATCTGCCCAGTGAACAAATCGTAAATTATGTAAAGGAAATTTACAGGCCTTTCTCTCCCGGGGAAATTTCTGCGAAGATAACCTCCCTTTTAAAACCTGATAATATAAAGGCTGAGGTTGAGATAGTCTATCAGACAATAGAGAATTTGCACAAAGCTTGTCCCAATGATAAGGGAGACTGGTACTTTACCGGCAATTATCCCACTCCAGGGGGTAATAAGGTAGTCAATACATCATTTTTGAATTATATTGAATCACGCGATCAACGATCCTATTAGTCTTTGTAAGAGAAAATAATGCGCGATTGACCGGTGGCACATCAGTACAGGAAACTAAATTTTCCTGCTGATATAGTATCTGACCCTCTGATAAGTTGACACATGGCGCTGCACTTTTTTCTCATACAAGTCGCTCATGGTTATCATTATCCCTGTTTCTTCGACGTTTCCAAAGCTCTTATTCAGTACGGTGCCAAAGACCCTCATTGATGGTGACAGGTTCATATAAGCATTTATAAGGGGGGGAATTACCTCGGAATGGCCTCTTACATAATGTGATAGTATTTTATAGTCTTCCTTGTAGTTATTCCCGGAGAGTATACTGTTGTAGCGGGCTAAATCCGGTTTCATATCCAGTGGTTCCCTGGGACTTATCAGGTGGTCTGGATCGGGGAAATATTTTTGCAGGAAATAAAGGATGATATTCCTGGCATCCTGGTTGAATCGCTGGTACATGGTAACTTTGCCAAAAAAATATTTCATTTTGGGATTATCAACCATTATAGCTCCCAACCCGTCCCAGAGATTGTCAAGGGCAAATAATCCTTTTCTTGCACGGGCGGTGGACTGGTAGGCAGGTTGTACAAAGGACCTGCCCAGTTCGATCAGGTAAGGCAGGTAGCTGGTTGTAAACTGATCAGAAAAAACAAACAGTTTTGAAGTGGCAAATCTCTCAGGATTAACAGGCTTATCGGGCGGAAGTATGTAAAACCGGTAACCGCCAAGTATTTCCCTGTGTTTCGGGTCCCACACTATCAGTTGCTTGTATGGATCATCAGAGGTATCATAATCGTCAAGGTCTGCACTCTTGCCGGTTCCGCCACCCGCACGGCGGAAGCTGAGTTCCCTTAACCGCCCTATTTCCGCAAGAATATCCGGCGAATCGAAATGATCAATTATGTATAGTTCATTGCCGCCATTGTTGGTTTTCCTGACAAATTTGGAATGATCCAGCTCTTTCTCAATTTTGTCCGGGCCAACTGGAGATATGATAGGTTTCATCTATATGTAAACTATTAAGCTACTGATCAGTTGATTGTGAACTGGCGACTAGCATATTCATTGTTTAGGCTCTACAGGTTATTATTGCCGGACCCGACCCGCCATTTTGTAATCAGGCCTGAAATCTACCTGCCTTTGGCTGCTAAAATAACACTTTTTTCGAACGGACTTTTGAAAAAGTTAGAATAATTTGGATTAATTGTATAAAACTTATTATCATTTAAGTTAACATGCAGATTTATTGACTGGTACATATTTGTAATGCTTTAACCGTAAAG
Organism: Bacteroidales bacterium; assembly: GCA_007135095.1. Classification (GTDB taxonomy): domain Bacteria; phylum Bacteroidota; class Bacteroidia; order Bacteroidales; family PUMT01; genus PXAP01. The sequence goes on from SLJO01000204.1 coordinate 4,519, forward strand.
TATGCCGGCCCTGTGCAAGCGGGTGACAGAAGAACTGAAAGCCGGGATCAGTGACTAACTCTGTTTTCCCGGCAGGCTGTAAACGGTATTCCTTACCTCTTTCGCCCATTCTGCGTGAGTTTTAGATTTGTCAAAGCGGCTGCAGGGGATAGCCTGGCCAACTGTTACATGGATTCTCTGGTGTTTTTGCCTGTACATTTCGTCGGGAAGATAAAACATTTCAATATTTGCCTTGATTCCGACCTTTTGCCGGAGATTCGCAAGATTGTAGAAAAAGGAAGAGTTCCTGCCTTCAAAGTGCACCGGCACAATATCACGTTTGTGGTCCGTTGCCTTTTTAATGAAGTTCTTTTTCCATTCCAGATCCAGTATGTTTCCCCCCGTTTTCCGTGAACACAGTCCTGCGGGGAAATAGAGTACCTGGTCATCCGACTTGTAGACTTCTTCGATTTTTCTGACATATTCGACCGACTGCCGGCCGTGTTTGTTTACGGGAATAAATATGGGTTCAAGATTTTTAAGGTTGAGAAGCAGATCATTAACTATAAATTTCACGTTTTTGTGGTATCTGCCAATTAAATCCATGAATATCATTCCATCCATGCCGCCAAGTGGATGGTTGGACACAAATATATACCTTCCCTCACGCGGTATATTTTCTTCTCCTGAAACAGTATATGTAATCCCATAAAAATCAAGGATGTGTGAAATAAAATCCAGTCCGTACTTGTCATTGAATTTAGTAAGGGCTTCATTTATTTCCTCCTGATGTATGGTTCGCTTAATATAGCCCAGTATAAAGCCCGGCATGAACCTGTAAAGATTGGGACTTCTCTGCTTGAAGATTGCATCAACGTCAACAATTCCGGGCACTGCATGTGGCTGTCTTTCTGTCATTGATAGATCATGATTAATTAAAAGGTAAAAATAAACAAAAATTGATCAAAAAGTTATTAACAATGTGGCGAAAAATGGGGAATAGTGGTTGAAAGTGGATATTTTTTGCTTATTTTTACCTATCTAAAGCTGAGTCTATGGCAACTTTTATAGGAGATTATTCATGCAGGGTTGATGCAAAGGGAAGGGTTATCCTGCCCGCGGCATTTAAAAAGCAGATGCCTGCAGCAGCTATGGACAAGTTCGTAGTCAAGAAGGATATATTTGAGAAGTGCCTTGTATTGTATCCCATGGATGAATGGGACAGGCAAAATTCCATTATAAGGTCCAGGATAAATCCCTATAATAAGGAACATAGCCAGTTTCTCCGTGGATTCTATAAAGGCACAGCCGAAGTGGTTCTTGATGCAAGCAACAGGTTGCTTATTCCCAGAAGGCTGCTGGATATTGCCGGAATAGACAGCCAGGTTGTGCTGGCAGGACAGGATGGAAAAATAGAGATCTGGAGCAGTGAAAGGTATGAGGAACAAACCGGGGAGACGCATGATTTTGCCACGCTTGCAGAAAAAATAATGGGTGATGCTGACCGAAATATTTAAGACATGGGTTATCATAAACCGGTTCTTTTGCAGGAGAGCATTGACGCATTGAATATTCGTCCTGAGGGTATATATGTTGACCTGACTTTCGGCGGCGGCGGGCATTCAAGGGAAATACTTTCCAGGCTTGATAAAGGCTGCCTTATAGCTTTTGATCAGGATGAAGATGCTGCAGCTGAAGCCGGTAAAATAGATGAAGAAGGGTTTATTTTTGTCAGGAGCAATTTCAGGTTTTTTCGCAATTTTCTAAGGTATTACAATATTAATATGGCAGACGGAATCCTTGCCGATCTTGGATTGTCATCACACCATATTGATGATCCCTCACGGGGATTTTCATACAGGTCCTCAAAAGATCTTGATATGAGGATGAACAGGGATGCACCGGTTACTGCCCTTGAGATACTCAATAGCTACAGTGCTGAAGAGCTGAAAAAGATACTGCGTGTTTACGGGGAAATTGATAATGCAGGCAGGGTTGTCAATGCAATTTCCAGTGCCCGAGATAATGAGCCCTTTAAGGATGTGCCAGGATTTTTGGAGGCTATTTCGGCATGCATTCCCGCAAGACAGGAAAACAAGTATCTGGCCAAAATATTCCAGGCCTTGCGCATTGAGGTCAACAAAGAACTGGATGCGCTCAGGCAAATGCTGATGCAGGTTTTACTGTGCCTGAAAAAGGATGGACGTTTGGTGGTAATATCATATCACTCACTGGAAGACAGGATGGTGAAAAACTTTATGCGTACCGGAAAGACGGAAGGGGTGATGGAGAAGGATTTTTTTGGTAATCCCCTTGTTCCTTTTGAGATGGTAACAAGAAAAGCAATTGTAGCTGATAAACAGGAGATAAAAATTAACAGCCGGGCAAGAAGTGCCCGCCTGAGAGTCGCAAAACGTAAATAAAGCATATTGCAGAGATGAAAACTGATGATGAGAATATTGAGTTTATCGACCTGCAGCCGGAAAAGAAACCTGAAGTCAGGGGCGGTTCGGTAAGGGATTTTATTGATGGCAGTGTTCTGACCCGTGACTTTGTGATAAAACAGTTGCCATACATAATGTTCCTGGCAATTCTGGCTATTCTCTATATCGGAAACCGTTATCATGCCGAAAAGCTGGTGAGAAGGACCGGGGAACTTCAGTCGGAGTTGAAGGAACTGCGTGCCGAGGCCATAACGGTTTCAGCCGAGCTGATGCATCTAAGCCGGCAGTCCGAAGTATTGAAGCTTCTCAGGAAAAACAACATGGATCTGGTTGAGTCCCTGGAGCCTCCGAAGAAAATAATAGCCGGTAAGAGAAAATTATAGTTTTATGTCGGTAAAGAAGGATATTTTATGGAGAGTTGCCCTTGTATATTTCGGTGTACTTGTTTTTGCCGTCATGATTATCGGGAAACTGATATATATCCAGTTTGCTGAAGGTCACATTTGGAAGGAAAGGGCCAGCCGTATGACAATACGCGATATAACCATAGAACCCAACAGGGGGAATATATATGCTGCAGGAAACCGTCTGCTTGCCACTTCAATGCCCTATTACGAGATCCGGATGGATCTCCGGGCAGCCGGACTGACCGACCGGCTTTTTAATGACAATATCGATTCTCTTTGTCTTGCCCTGGCAGGAATGTTCCGGGATAAATCCGCCCCGCTGTACAGGGCAGAACTGGTAAAAGCACGACAGGAGCGAAAAAGGTTTCACCTTTTGCAACGCAGGGTTTCATTCAACCAGCTTAAGGAGTTAAAGAAGTTCCCTCTTTTCAGGCTTGGTCAGAATACAGGAGGATTAATTGTCATCCAGGATAACCAGCGCATCCAGCCGCACGGCAATCTTGCTTCAAGGACGATTGGCTATACCACCAAGGGCGAATCCGGAAATGTGGTCGGGATCGAAGGGGCATATGACCACCATCTAAGAGGGGTGGTGGGATTGAAACTAATGCAGAGAATATCGGGCAATGCGTGGATGCCTGTCAACGACCGGAACGAAATTGAGCCGCTTGACGGGATAGATGTGGTGACAACCATCGATATCGAGATCCAGGATGTTGCAACAAACGCATTGTTAAGGCAACTGCAGGCACACCGTGCACATCACGGGACTGCCATATTGATGGAAGTGCAGACCGGCGAGATAAAGGCAATAGCAAACCTGGAAAGGAACACTTCCGGCGGATACTCGGAAACATACAATTACGCCCTTGGAGAAAGTACCGAGCCCGGCTCAACATTTAAGCTGATGACTCTGCTGGTTGCCCTGGAGGATGGTTATGTAAAGCTTGAAGACAGTGTTGACACCGGAAACGGAGAGGTTTACTTTTTTAATCAGCGGATATCAGATGCCCGCAGGGGGGGGTATGGGAAGATATCAGTTCAGGAAGTTTTTGAGTTGTCATCCAATGTCGGAATTGCCACCTTAACAGACCGGTTCTACCGTGGCAGGGAGCAGGATTTCATTAATCGTCTTTACCGTATGAACCTTAATGAAAAAACCGGGGTTGAGATACGCGGTGAAGGAATGCCTGAGATAAAGTATCCCGGTGACAAGCTTTGGTCGGGCATTTCATTGCCTATGATGTCCATTGGTTATGAGGTGAGAATGACCCCCCTTCAGATTCTGACTTTTTACAATGCGATTGCAAATAACGGAAAAATGGTAAGGCCGAAGTTCGTGAGTGCTTTGCAGTATCATGGGAATACCGTCGAGGTTTTTCCTCCGGAAATAATAAACCCCTCGGTATCTTCACCCGCGGCCATAAAGAGCGCCAGAAAAATGCTTGAAGGAGTTGTCGAATCAGGAACGGCGATGAATTTGCGCAACGCTAATTACAAAATTGCAGGCAAGACCGGCACGGCACAGATAGCCAATGAAAAATACGGATATTCAATGAATTCAATGGTAAGTCACCAGGCATCTTTTGTGGGATATTTCCCTGCTGACAA
>SLJO01000070.1 GCA_007135095.1 Bacteroidales bacterium
ATTGTGCCGAAACACTCCATGAGTTTGGTTCGGAAGAAATCAAGAATGAGTTTCTTCCCCGCTTTAATAAAGGTGCCACCGCGGCAATGGACCTCACTGAACCCGATGCCGGTTCTGACCTGCAGGCCGTACAGCTGAAAGCCACCTGGGATGAAAACAGGAACACCTGGTTACTGAACGGTGTCAAGCGGTTCATCACCAACGGTGACGCTGATATTTCCCTTGTTCTGGCGCGTTCTGAAGAAGGCACTACCGATGGAAGAGGCCTTTCTCTTTTTGTTTATGACAGAAAAGACAAGGCCATGACAATAAGGAGAATTGAAAATAAGCTGGGGATCAAGGGTTCACCCACCTGCGAGCTGGTTTTCCGCGACGCTCCCTCGAAGCTGGTGGGCAACAGGAAGTTCGGACTGATAAAGTATGTAATGTCGCTTATGAACAGCGCCAGGCTGGGAGTGGCCGCACAGTCGGTTGGAATTTCCGAAGCCGCTTATCGTGAAGCGCTTAAATACGCAAAAGAGCGCACCCAGTTCGGCCGGCCGGTAATATTGTTTCCCGCCATATTTGAAATGCTGCGAAATATGGAAACAAAGATCCGGGCGCAACGCACACTTTTATATGAAACTGCCAGGTTTGTTGACATTTATAAAAATTACAATTCCATTTCAGAGGAGCGTAAACTGGATCCGGATGAACGCAATGAGCAAAAAAAGTACCAGCGGCTTTCCGATGTTTTTACCCCCTTGCTTAAGCTTATATCGAGTGAATATTCAAACGAAATAGCTTATGACGCACTCCAGGTGCATGGCGGTGCCGGGTTTATGAAAGATTTCCCGGTTGAGCGCCTCTACAGGGATGCCAGGATAACCTCAATATATGAAGGAACGTCACAGCTGCAGGTTGTTGCGGCTATTCGCGGTGTAACATCCGGGGCCTATCTTAATTTCATAAGGGAATCCTATGAAAAGGAGACATTCAGCCCGGAACTGGAATACCTGAAGCCCATCCTTGTATCGATGACAGGGGAGTATGAAAAATGCGTCGGTCATGTTTCAGGGGAAGCTGATACTGAATACATGGATTTTCATGCCAGGAGACTTGTGGAAATGGCCGGCAACATCATCATGGGCTACCTGCTGCTAAAGGATGCCAGACGTGATAATGCCTATTTTAACACTGCCGCTGTCTTTATCAGTACAGCAAGAGCCCAGAATTGCGGAAAAGCTGATTATATCCTGAATTTTGACATTAAAGAACTGGGGGTATTCAAATTCAACCCCGAAACTTAGCCTGCCAGCATTTTTAAGAAGGCTTAAGTGAAGGGAAAGTATTTAGTAAAAACACCATGCCTGAATTTTCCAATAAGGAGAAGATAGTCATTATGGGTGCCGGAAACGTGGCCACCTGGCTTGCGCTGGTGCTTCACAAAACAGGTTGTGAAATTGATGTCGTTTACAGCCGGACAGCTGCCTCCGCCCGGAAACTGGCAGCAAAAGTAAATGCCCGGTGGACTATTGAGGCAGATAATATTGATTCCGATGCAGGAATATGGATATATGCCTTAACGGATCAGGCCATCATTGACACTGTGGCCAGGGCTGGCTACAAAAAGGGCTTCCTGCTTCATACTGCCGGCAGTCTCCCGCTTGATATCCTTGCCGGTCATTCAGCTAATTATGGAGTCCTGTATCCTCTGCAAACCATTTCCGGTGGGGGAATGCCCGTTTTTCCACGGGTGCCGGTCTGCATCGAGTCAAATAGTCCCGGTGGCCTTGCACGGCTTGATTCACTTGCCCGCTCGATCAGTCCGCTTGTATTCGGGGTAAACTCTGAAAAAAGACTGTTTTTGCATCTTGCCGCCGTATTTGCATGCAATTTCACCAATCATATGTATTCTCTCGCAGAAGAAATAGCCGGAAGAGCCGGTTTGCCCTTTGAAATGTACCATTCGCTGATAAGGGAAACTGCCGAAAAAGCTGTCGCTTCAGGGCCCCTGAAATCACAAACCGGTCCTGCTGTTAGAAATGACGAAATAATTATAAAAAAACACCTGGATTTATTATCTTTCTCTCCCCAAACAAGGGAGATTTATGACCGGATGACCCAAAGCATCCGGAACATGACCAGGACACCGACTGAGAACGATGATTAAAAAAAAAATATATGAGATGGGTTTCTTCAAAGAGGAATTAACAAGGGTGAAAGCTTTTGCCTTTGATGTAGACGGAGTGTTTTCGGATGGAATAATGATGACCGATCCCGAAGGGGAGCTGATAAGGAGCTGGAACATCAAAGACGGCTTTGCCATGCAGCTTGCAGTGCGTAAAGGCTACCCTATTGCAGTCATCACCGGGGGCAATTCCGTAGCGGTTCTAAAGAGGTTCAATATGCTGGGTGTTCAAGACGTTTACCTGAAATCATCGAAAAAGCTCAATGATTTTGAACATTTTTGCAATAAATACAAGCTGGATCCTGAAAGTATTTTGTATATGGGAGATGACCTTCCCGATTATCCGGTTATGCAAAAAGTTGGTTTTCCAACCTGTCCCAGGGACGCCGTTCCCGAGATCAAGCAACTTGCAAGATATATATCAGATTGCAAGGGAGGACACGGATGTGTAAGGGATGTAATTGAGCAGGTCTTGCGGGCACAGGGTATATGGATGGGGGATGACACCTTTATCTTATGAGCATCAATATATTGCCGTTTCTCCGACTGGTACGCTATAAGAATCTTCTTATAGTGGTGGCAACCCAGTATCTAATGAGGCATGCCATCATCCAACCAGTCCTTAGCGTCAACGGCTTTGAGCTTCAGATGGGATCGTTTCATTTCTTTTTGCTTGTTCTGGCCACAGTGCTTATTACTGCAGCGGGTTACGTAATCAACGATTATTTTGATACAAGGACCGATCTGCTCAACAGGCCGGGCACTGTTGTAATAGGGCGGCAGATAACCAGGGGTAAGGCAATTATTACACACTGGCTCCTGAATTTTGCCGGAATAGTCATAGGGTTTTATCTTTCATTTTATATCGGGATTCCCCTGCTTGGATTTTCTTTTATAATTGTGGGAGGCCTGCTGTGGTTCTATTCCACTACGTATAACCGGCAGTTTCTGGTTGGGAACCTGGTAATTGCATTCCTGACCGCTATGGTACCCGTAATGGTCGTATTGTTTGAGGTTCCCATGCTAATAAGGGAATACGGAGCCGTTCTCAGGCAAAACCATATCAGTTTCGCCTATATTTTCGCATGGGTCGGATCGTTTGGTTACTTTGCTTTCATTACCACTCTTATAAGGGAACTCATTAAAGATATTGAAGACTATCAGGGTGATATCCTGCAGCAAAGGAAATCCGTGCCCATCGTGCTTGGGATTTATTATACCAAACTGATTATCGGGTCACTTATTTTTGTGACTCTTGTTTCGCTGTTTTATCTGTACAGAGGGTACCTGATGATTGGCTTTTATGGTGAAATTGATTACCTGAGCCTGGTATACTTTGCACTGTTTCTCCTTTTGCCGTTATCTGTACTTTTTTACCGGGTAGTTACGGCCAGCACGAAGCCAGATTACAGGCATGCCCATTCCCTGGCCAAAATGATCATGCTTTCGGGACTTATGTACTCCCTTCTGGTAAGATATATCATCATCACCTCATTTTAGTCAAATGCTTCACCTAAGGGATAAATACAAAGATACGCGGGTAATTCTTGCATCCAGGTCGCCCCGGCGGCAAATCCTGCTAAGCGGACTCTGTATTGATTTTGAGGTTATTGATTATTCAGGGGTTGAGGAAACATATCCCAAAAAGCTGAAAAAAACAGAAATACCGGTGTACCTTTCCGAAAAAAAAGCCTCTGCGCATGACAACTTGCTTGATAATAAAACCGTTATTATAACTGCCGATACTATTGTATGGTGCGGCGGCACTGTCATGAACAAACCCGCTAACCGGAAGGATGCCATGGAAATGCTCGGGAAGCTCTCAGGCCGCGTGCACCAGGTAATTTCGGGTGTATGTGTTAAAAGCAAAAGCCGGTCTGTTTCCTTTTACTCCCTTACTTCTGTCCGGTTCAGGGAGCTTACTGAGGGAGAAATCATTTATTATATTGACAATTACCAGCCCATGGATAAGGCGGGTGCCTACGGAATCCAGGAATGGATCGGATATGTGGGGATTGAGTCGATAAGGGGTTCATATTTTAATGTTATGGGGCTCCCTGTTGATAAATTATATAAAACGCTGATCGATTTTTGATGGGATGAACTGGCGGAAAATGCCGGATCCCCCAACTACCCGGATTTTGGGCCAGGAGAAAGCCACGGCTTATTTAATCCGGTTTTAAATTCCGGTTTTGTAATTAAAAGGTCCAAAACATGACATTTATTATGTTTTGGGTCTGATGCATATGATAAATTTAGAGTTGTGTATAGGAATATATATGAAAGTATTAGTGTTAAAAAAATAACAGTGTTATAGAAATAACAGATAGTTCGTAAATCACTTAACTTAAAAAGAAAAACGATGCCAGAAGTTCAGGAATTAGTTAAAAGTTTGGCCGATAAATATGGAAGAAAGAGGGAAAACCTTCTGCATATTTTACAGGGCGTAGTTGAACAGGAAAGATATTTATCAGATGTGGCTCTTACTGAAGTCGCACGTGAGCTTGATATGTCGGCTGCACAGGTGTACGGAACCGCTACATTTTATACATTTCTCGATACCGAGCCAAGGGGAAAATACGTGGTCAGGATATGCCGCACCATCACCTGCGACATGAAAGGTAAAAATCAGATTATCCAGGCGCTTGAAGACTCGCTTAAGATAAAGCTTGGAGAAACTACCCAGAACAAGAAATTTACTTTGCTCGAAACAAATTGTATGGGATGGTGCCATCAGGGGCCGGCAATGCTTATTAATGATCAGGCATACACTAATCTGACGGTTGACAAGGCAATTGAGATCATCACCGATTATGTCAAGAATAAATAAAAGTAAAACATTTAAAACAAAGGAGAATCTCACCATGACATATAAAAAATTAAAGAGAATAGATCTAATTTTCCATGAGGACTGTGAGTGCCATAAGGTGCTTGAAAAAACATTCAGCAAATCAAACGATGAAATCATAAATGACCTGTTGGAATCGGGCCTTAAAGGAAGGGGAGGAGCAGGATTTCCCACCGGCCTCAAGTGGAAATTTACTGCAGAACAACCCTCTGATGAACGCTTTGTGATATGTAATGCTGATGAAGGTGAACCGGGTACTTTCAAGGACAGGGAAATACTTTTCAAGGTTCCTGATAAGGTTTTCAGCGGCATGGCCGTATGCGCAAAAGTTATTGGCGCCAAAAAAGGCTATATCTACCTGCGGGGGGAATACCGGTTTCTTTTGCCTGAGCTTCGCAAAGCCCTCGATAAATTTCACAATGATATAAAAGATTTGATTGACTTCGAGATATTAATTCAAATGGGCAGTGGAGCCTATATATGCGGCGAGGAAAGTGCACTGTTTGAGTCAATGGAAGGAAAAAGGGGAGAACCGCGCAACAAGCCTCCCTATCCGACTGTTGCCGGCTTCCGCAATAAGCCTACTGTGATAAACAATGTTGAGACCCTGGTTTATGCCTTTATGATCTGCATGCACGGGCCAATGAAGTTCAAGGAACTTGGTACATCCGATTCAAGGGGTTCCAAGGTGTTTTCAGTGTCGGGTGACACTCCTATTCCCGGAATATATGAACTGGAACTGGGTATGGCACTTGATCAGTTTGTTGAGGAATTTGGCGATGGTGATACCAAAGCTGTCCAGGTAGGAGGTGCCGCGGGCTTCTGCGTTCCCAGGAAAAAACTTAAAGAAACAATTATTGGTTTTGAGGGAGTTCCAACCGGTGGCTCCATGAAGGTTTTCAACTCTTCACGATCGATGTATAATGTATTGCATAATTACCTGGAATTTTTCGAGGAAGAATCATGCGGGCAATGTACCCCATGCCGGGTTGGCTGCCAGCAACTGATCAAGGGAATTGAAGCTGTAAAAAAAGGAGAAAAGAAAGCTGTTTATCTCGAACAACTGCTTAAGCTGAGCGAGACCATGAAGCTGGCTTCTAAATGCGGACTGGGACAATCGGTTGCCAACTCTTTTTCCTCAATAGTGGGGAACTTCAGGGAAGAGATGATATATTAATACAAACGGAATTAAAATCAATAAATATAAAGAAATGGCTAATATAAATATAAAGATAGACGGTGTTGAAGTTGAAATTGAAGAAGGAAAAACCATCCTTGATGCAGCAAGGGCTATAAATGTGCACATTCCAACCCTTTGCTATCACGAGGATCTTTGCGTGGCAGGTAACTGCCGGGTCTGCATGGTTGAGGTGAAAGGGGCCAGGGCGCTTGTTGCCTCATGCGCCATGCCTGCTTCCGATGGTATGGAAATCCAAACCAACAGCCTCAAGGTACGCTCTGCAAGAAAGAATGTCATCGAACTGCTGCTTTCGGAACATAATGCCGACTGCACAAATTGCTACAAGAATAAAAAATGTGAATTGCAGGATCTTGCCAGTGAATATAAAACATCGGGTGAAGCAGTCTACCTTGACCTGGTACCCCTGAAGAATTATACCATCGACGATTTTTCCCCCTCCATTATCAAGGATGACAGCAAGTGTATCCGTTGCCAGCGCTGTGTGCGTACCTGCGAGGAATTGCAGCATGTAAGTGCCCTGGGTGTTGCATACAAGGGAGATAAAATGAAGATATCCACCTTCTTTGAAAATCCAATGTATGACGTTGTCTGCACCAACTGTGGTCAGTGTATTAACCGCTGCCCGACAGGCTCACTTATTGAGCGCAACTACGTGGATGAAGTATGGGATGCCATTTATGACGAGAACAAGCATGTTGTAGTGCAGACTGCTCCGGCCACCAGGGTTGCACTGGGAGAAGATCTTGGCATGGAGCCCGGAAAGGTGGTTACCGGCAAGATGGTGTCTGCCCTCAAGCGACTGGGTTTTGATTCGGTCCTTGATACTGACTTTTCGGCCGACCTAACCATTATGGAAGAAGGCACGGAATTGCTTACCAGGCTTAAAAAAGCACTGGTGGACAAGGACCCCACTGTAAAACTGCCCATGGCAACCTCATGTTCTCCCGGTTGGATCAAGTTTATCGAGCACACCTTTCCCGAGTACCTTGATAACCTTTCCACCTGCAAGTCACCCCAGCAAATGTTCGGTGCCCTTGCAAAAACCTACTATGCGCAAAAGAAAAAAATCAATCCTGCAAATATAGTATCCGTTTCAATCATGCCCTGCGTGGCCAAAAAATTCGAGGCAGACAGGCCTGAGATGAGAGACAGCGGTTACAAGGATGTTGACTATGTTCTTACTACCAGGGAACTGGCAAGGATGATCAAGCAGGGGGGGCTGGATTTTGGTGCTCTTCCGGAAGAGAGATACGACAGTATAATGGGTGAATCAACCGGTGCAGCCGTTATTTTCGGTGCTACAGGAGGTGTTATGGAAGCAGCACTGCGTACGGCTTATGAAATAGTGACCGGACGCGAGGTTCCTTTCGAGAATCTGAATATAACACCTGTACGCGGCATGGATGGGGTCAAGGAGGTTAGCGTGAAGATTGAGGGTACGGTTCCCGAATGGAGTTTCCTTGAAGGCGTTGAATTAAAAACAGTTACGGCACACGGCCTTACAAATGCCAAGTATGTAATGGAAAGGGTCAAATCAGGAGAGGGGGCTTACCACTTCATTGAAGTCATGGGATGCCCGGGTGGCTGTATTGGCGGTGGCGGCCAGCCAATTCCCACAAACATGGAGATACGCAAAAAGCGCACCGAGGCAATTTATATGGAAGATTCCGGCAAACCACTAAGAAAGTCACATGAAAATCCGGAAGTAATTGCAATTTACAAGGAGTTCCTTGGAGAGCCGCTAAGCCATAAGTCACATGAACTTCTGCACACACATTATAAAGCAAGGCAGAGGTACTGAAAACTCCGGAATCAGTCTTTTTATAAACTGACAGATGTGAAATTATTTTTGGTTTAAAGAAGCTGCTCCACCGAGCAGCTTCCTGGCATTTGTGACCCTTGAAAGGCCCTGCCGGCATAATTTACCGGCAGGGCTTCTTTAGTAAGAGCCCTTTGCTGCAGGCGTGCGATCAGATGAGCCGATTCTCAGAGGTATTTCCTGTACTCCTCGGGCAGGTCAAAATATTTTTTATAGCGTTCGGTATCCGGCCCGAAGGCTGTCAGTTCCTTGTTTCGTATTCTGTAGGTGCATTTTTCCCCGGCAATTCCGGAAAAGAAAATTTCAAATTCATCCCCCTTTTCATCTGTCATATGAATGTTTACCAGTTTTTCATTTTCCATGAAATTGAGCTTGCCATGACATATGGGGCAATAATAGCGGTATTCCTCTCCTTCCTTCATATTGAAGGACGGGTGATGTTCAGTGGTGTAATTTCCAAGTTCAGGGCTGAGAAAAACAAGTCCCTGCTCATTATCCCTGGTTTTAGCAGAAAATACAAGCTTGTCACCAACTCTCAGCTGACCTCGGCAAACCGGACATAAATAATCATATTCCATTTTCACCTCCTTTTTATTGATTAGAATTTATAATTTGATCATTTATAATTTTTATTATTTCCGTTGCTCTCTTGTCAACCGCGCTGCTGACAGTTTCCCCAAAGCCGGTGCAGGAAGGCTGTATACCCAGTATCAGGACTGGCATATCGAAAAGTTCCGAAAGCTTTAAAAGAGAGATATTATGGGTGTTGGTGGTTATTCCCTGCAGCTCCCCTGGTTCGGCCAGCCGGCAGAAGCCGGGAGCTTCATTAAAATCGCATGCATCAATTATTACAAGCAGGTCGGGCGAGAGACTGTTGATTTTACCTATGTAGTTTTCAATGCCCATTTCCACGGTCA
>SLJO01000012.1 GCA_007135095.1 Bacteroidales bacterium
GAATATCTGACAAACATTTTACCTACTTTATAACTGGTAAAAGGTTCAACCTCAATTCCCAGGGCAAGCTTTACAAGAGCCTCGGGCAGATTCTGACCAGCTCCCACAGCAAGGTAGACCCAGGCCGGGATACGGGGATTGATCTCGATCAGGAATAGTTCATTACCAGAAGTTTTTATAAGCTCCAACTCCATGCCGCCGCGCCACTTAGTTTCTGATATGATCCGCCGGGTTAGATCCAGCATATTCTTATCATCCAGAGTCACTCCTCCCCAGGCTTTCCCTTTATCGGTGATGTACTGTTTCCTCATTGGCACTGCACCGATGGTATTGCCTTTCCCGTCGCCAAGAACTACAACATTTACCTCGGTGCCCCTGACAAATTCCTGGACAATAACCGGCAATCCCCATTTTGAAGCTATCCGGCTAAAGAAGGCAGCAATCTGCTGCTTATTTTCGGCAATGTACGCATCATAAAATTTCCCCTTCACCACCAGCGGAAAGCTGTATTCTTCGGGAAGATTATTAATATCGGCATGGCTGAGAAGCTCAACACTGCCGGGAACATTCAGATTATATTTCTTCCCGAAGGCAGGGAGGTTTGCCTTATGTCTTTCCTCGTACTGAAACAGATCGGGAAGAAAGGTCTTTATTCCCATTTCAGCGAGCCTTTTCCCTGACTTCATAAATGTATAAAGTTCAGAATCAAAATTAGGTATAAGGACATCGATATTTTCCCTTGAGTTTATGTATTCAACCCGCTCAAGAAGCGCCTCAACTCCATCGGAAGGATAAGGTATCATATAAACCTTATCTGCCAGGTGCGGCATATAGATGCCGGGTTCCAGGTTCTCATATGCCAGGCCAATAATGCGCACATCAAAAAACTGTGAATCTTTTAAAGCCCTTATTACGGGAACACCAGGCCCGGGGCTGTCTATGTTGTTGAGGCCGGTAACGGCCACGGTGATATTGGTTTTTGTCATGCTGATCTGCAGCTTATTTTACACCTGCATTCCCACTGCCTCCGGCCTGCATCGGGTTGGGATCATCAATAAGCTGATAATACTGCAACATTGAAATAAAATCAAAATAATATTTATCGAGACTGGGTTTGTCAATTTCATATTTCTCCTGTAATGCCGGAATTATTTCACCGTCGGGTTTCCCCATCTTAAGCATTTCCAATATTTCAAGACCGATCTTGTTCAGGGAAAAAGAATCTCCGGTATTCGGATTAAAAACAAATCCCGACTCACTTATTGCAATGTTATTCTTAAGTCTCATCTGATTGTTGTTTATGAAAAACTTATAGGCTGATGCGGTGCTTTATTGACTTCGTCGATTTCACATGCAATATTTTGTTTCGTTTTGCAATAGTTTTTGGATGTGAAATTCATCTTATTTTATCTGCCGAAGGCTGATGCGGGTTTCATCCCTGTAAATACGATTCCGGTATTTCTTTTAAAACGAAATATGCAAAGGAAAGGTTGGATTTAAGAGGCAGTGATAATCCGGGTAAAAAAACGGACAGGTATCTGCATACCCAGAAGTCAGTAAATACGGGCATGGAAAGTTGTGCATTAATATTAAAATCAGGAAAAGGTTGTACCCGTAATAAACAGGGACAACCCTTTCGGCAAGACTATCCGGGGTAAATCAGAATCCCCTTCTGAAGGGAGGCTGGTTTCTCATGATGTTCTGGCCGCGAACTCCGGAACCCTCCGGTAAGAAGGGACAAAGTGCTCCGCGTCCTCCCCATGCACCGCGTCCTCCGGGTCCCATTCCTGCACCGGCGCCGGGACCTCTTGGAGCTGCGTCAAACCATACGCGCTGTTCTTCAGTAAGCAGCCCCCTGATGGCCTGATGCTGCTGGGCCTGCTTTCTTGCCATCTGGTTGCGGATACTGGTCCGTTCATCAATATTGGCCTCGATTGCCGACATATCCTGGCTCCGCAAAAGACTCCTGTATTGTGCCCTGTTAATATCGATCTGATCACGGTATGATTGCATCTCCGCCAGATGTGCTGTACGAAGTTCCATGATCTGCGACGATTGTTCTTCTGTGAGACCGGGTATATTCACACATGCCTGCTGCATTCCGCCCATCCTGCCCATGCCCCGGCCTCTCTGGGCGATGGAATCAACACCGGTTGCCATAAGCAGAGTAAAAGCCATAAATAAGATTGTTCTAATTCCCCTTGTATTCATGATTATAAATTTTAAGTGATAAATAATTTCCTGCTGCTTCTGCTTTTTTGACTCAATAAGATGGCAAAGGTTTAAAGCAGGGGGAAAAATTTGACCACTTTTATTTAATTCCGGGTAATCATATCCTTTACAGCACCTTCTTCAAGAAGGCTGATCGATTTTTTCAGTGCCTGGTCTATTTTTTCAATTATGGGATAATATCCCTCATTGTCAAGCACATTGCGTGCAATGTATGCCTTAATCTGGGTATTGAGAATCTCACGGGAAATGTCAATTTGCCGGTCATTACGCCTGACGCCCTGGCTTTCGGCAAAGCTGACAAATGAATTCATCAGATCCTGCCTGTCCAGGTACCGGTTTATCTCCTCGGCACTATCGAATCTCGCCAGGGAGGACCTGTTTTTATCAGAATAGTCAAAAGCAAACCTGTATACCAGTCCCTGCCTTGCAATCTGGCTGTAATAATCAGTCAGGCCAACTGTGTCTCGTGGAATGAAAACATTAGGCATGATGCCGCCCCCTCCGTAAACCACATTGCCTCCCGGAGTTGTAAACTTGAGGGAGTCATCAAACCTGATACTGTCTTCTGTATGGAACTCACCATGCTGGAACCGTTCGTCTATATCATTGAAATAATCGTCAGTGCCTGCATCATAAGGTTTCTGGATGCTTCTTCCTGTCGGAGTATAATACCGGGCTACGGTAAGCCTGAGTGCAGATCCGTCTGAGAAAGGTGTCTGGTTCTGCACCAGCCCTTTTCCAAAGGAGCGGCGTCCTACCACAAGGCCTCTGTCATTGTCCTGTATGGCTCCGGCAATTATCTCACTTGCAGATGCGCTCCATTCATCAATCAGTACAAGCAGCTCAGTATCAAGGTTTATGCCCTTGGCGGTGGCGTGAACGTCAACGCGCGGACTGGCACGGCCTTCTGTATAGACTATCAGATTCCCTTTATCCAGGAACTGGTCGGCGATATTGGTTGCCTGATCCATATAACCGCCCCCGTTACCTCGCAGATCAAGTATAAGCTTTTTCATCCCCCTGGCATTCAGTTTTTCTGCTGCTTCCATATATTCCCGGAAAGTTGTCCGTGAAAACTGGCTTATCTTGATATAACCAATATCATCATTTATCATATATGAAACATCCACCGAATATAAAGGGATGCGGTCGCGGGTAATTTCAAACTCCATTATTCCTGAGATATTCTTACGTTTAACCCCAACATTTACCGCGGTACCACGCAGTCCCCTCAATTTTGTCACAATATCGCTATCAGGAAGTTCAACTCCTGCAACAATGGTATCATCGATGGTCACAATGCGGTCGCCCGGCATGATCCCGATCCTTTCGGAAGGCCCGCCTGATATGGTTTGTATTACCACCACAGTGTCATTCAACATATTGAACTGTATGCCTATGCCATCAAAATTACCCTCGAGGGGTTCTGTAACACGCTGCATATCTTTGGCAGGGATATAAACCGAATGGGGATCCAGGTTTTTTAAAATGGCAGGAATGGTTTCTTCTACCAGCTTGTCCTTTGAAATGGAATCCACATATTCCATCTCAATAAAATTAAGTACACCCGATAACTTGTCAGTCCTCGGGTAAACAAACATTGAACTCTCTCCGGTACGTTCTACAAGCTTAACTCCTATCAGCATCCCGATGATAAGTATCAGGGCGAATATTAGGGGCAAATATGTTGAGGAGGCTTTAATTCTGAATCGCATATGCTAATTATTTTTAATATTCCGTTTATTAGTCCGCCATGATCCTGCAGGGATCATTCCTCCATTTGAACAAGTTCAATACCCGCCCGGGTAAGAAGCTCAACACCCTCAAGACTATGGTAATGATCAAAATAAACTACTCTCCTTATCCCTGCCTGGATAATAAGCTTGGCACATTCCATGCAAGGTGCGGCAGTAATGTATAACGTAGAATTCTCGCTGCTATTATTTGATTTGGCCACCTTTGTTATGGCATTCGCCTCTGCATGCAAAACGTATGCTTTGGTTTTACCCGATTCGTCCTCGCAAACATTCTCAAACCCGGCGGGTGTGCCGTTGTAACCATCAGAAATGATCATTTTGTTTTTTACAATAAGGGCCCCAACCTTTCTGCGCACGCAATAGGAATTTCCGGCCCAGGTACGCGCCATCAGCAGGTAGCGCCTGTCAAAATCAGCCTGCCTGTCACCGTAGGGTTTTATTTCGTCATGGCTGCTCATAATTTATCTTAAGAATTTAATCTTTTTACAAATATAGTAAAATCAAGTGCTTAAATGATTACTCCATTCAATCATTCTTTTCCTGAGCGGGCTGATGACATCTTAAAGTTGATTGTCCGTTTCTTCCCTGCCGGTGACCTGCCCTGCATTGTTCCGGTGCTGCCCGTGCGTTATGTTATTATCGCCACGGGAGTTTTTTCCTATTATCCTGCGGTACTGCCGGCCTGAATTAAGAAACATTCTTGTATAAATATAGGCGCCAAGCTCACGCAAGGGCCCGATATCAAGATTGTAAAAAACAATTCCGGAGCGGGACCCCGATGCGATAATGCCCACCCTGACAGAATCAGGCAGGGCTTTTTTATATAGTTCCCGGCTTCGCCTTGCATGGTTACCCTGCGAAAATACATTTACTGCAGAGGGAGTTTCTCCTGTTTTCCTGAACCATTCATTTACCATAACAGCATCCGTGAATGTCCGCAGCCTGCTGACGAAAGGAACTTCAAGCACTACGATACGACTGCTGTCAATGCCTGATCGGATCAGCTGAAATGCCTTTTCTTCGGCAAGTGTTCTTTGGTGCAGGGGCCTGTCCCTTATGCCGGATCCGGATCGTCTTTCAAGCCAGGTATGGTCTGAGCGTACCGGAATTGTTATCCCGCTGGATTCCAGCTTCCACAGATGCAGGTTCCGGTCCTCATCGTCGGTAACAAAATCATTGTCAAAAGCAACATAAATTACCCCTGCAGGGTCATCGCCAACAATGTAATTATGCACATACCGCTCCATGCGGGCAGTGGTATAATCCCGACCAATTGTATCTTCACGGTGAATAATTGTATACCGTGCATACTCACCGGCTGCGGGCTCTCCGAATGCATAAAGTGAAACAGATACTGTGTCACCAGCACTCCATTCAATGCCAGCTGCATTCAGATCAAAGCGTATCCTCCCGTTTTGCGACATGTTATACACTTCATCAAGAGGTCCTCCCGTGGTAATAAGGTAATCATAGTTTCCCCGGGTGTATGCCATGGCCGCCTCACCTGCAGTACCCGGTGCAGTCCACCCCTCCACGATAAGCACCTGGGCTTCCACAGGATCATTTACTGTTAACCAGTTGTCAATTTCGGAAGTGAAAAAAAGGGTGAGAATGACCGCGGCGGATAAAAAAACAGCGAGCAGTAAAGCAATTGAATAAGCCAGGATGCGGGTCATCGCTTTAGAAATAAATCCTTTCAGCGTAAAACAGATAAAAATAAATACAGGATCATCTGTTTGACTTTAAGCAGGCAAAAGGATGATGCAACTGATAAAAACTGAAAAGCCTGCGATTACAGATAAAATCAATAATAGGCAGGTTTTTTAGTGGGCTGTACTGGACTCGAACCAGTGACTTCCACCCTGTCAAGGTGACACTCTAAACCAACTGAGTTAACAGCCCGGATACCGGAAAGAACGACGGCTAAAAATATTTATAGCAGGCAAAGCCAGCCACAAAAATAATCCACCGGAAATAAACCACCAAGATAATGCATATTATTATTTTAATTGCAACAATCTGCCCGGAGAAAACCTGTTGTTCCGGCCATTCTGCCAATATATCCTTCTGTTTTAACCGGACACTTAAACCTCTGATTTCAAGCCGGAAGGACAATATTTGCCTCAGCCCCCCATCCGGGAGATAACCGAAAAAGGCCCGGAATAAAAATCTGTTTTAAAAATCTATCTTTGCAAAAAGAGATAATTCATGCAATCCTGGCGATCTTTCGCCCTTGCGGGCACATGAAGCACCCCGGCTGAGAAATTGCAATGCATGCACCTTCCAGCCGGAGCCGCATGCTGAATGTCCTTTTACTTTAATAAGGGCAAATACGAAATTTTTAATAAAGCAGATGAAGGTATTTCATGCAATAGAAAACTATTTCTGGGTATTTCTGCTGGCAGGAATTGTTTTGGGCTTAAGCTATCCCGTATACAATGATTTTCTAATGTCAATGCTTAAGCCCTTGCTGATGGTTATGCTGTTCCTGGTATTCCTGAAAACCGACCTGATTCTGATATTGAAACAAATAAAGGATTACAGGCTGATGGCATACCTTGTCTGCCTGTACATGCTTGTCATTCCGGTAGTATTATTTCTGACTTTAAATATTTTCAACCGCCAGCTGGCAATCGGCATTTTACTGCTTACAGCCATGCCGGCAGCAGTATCTGCCGCCACGCTGACAGATATTGTAAAAGGGAATATTGCACTGGCTTCCGGTATTACAATCATAACTTCAATGCTGGCACCCTTTACCATTCCTTTGCTGTTCAAATTTATCAATTATGGTAACTTATCCATTAACACACTGGATATTTTCACCGACCTGTTGATACTGGTTTTCCTGCCTTTATTGCTATCACAGATATCCAAAAAAATAATACCTGGAATTATAGATAAGGGGAAAAACAAAATTACATCTGTAAACATCCTGATCATATTCATAATGATTTTTGCGGCAATGGGTTCTCAGCGTGATCTGATACTCAGTGGCTCACTGGGTGTTTTATGGCAAATAAGTGCGCTGTATTTGATATTCATAATGCTTCACTTTGTGGGATACTTTATAGGATTTAATCAGAACAAGGAAAGCAGGGTCGCAATTACAATCGGGACAGCTTATAAGAACAATGGAATGGCAATTGTTCTGGCAGCAATCCATTTTGAACCTGCCATCCTGGTATTAATGGTGCTCTCGGAGTTTCCCTGGAACACCCTCCTGGCTCCATTCCGCAGGGTGCTCAGGTACCTTTAGGATAACCTGGTTCCCGGCTGATTTCAAAATCAGGGGCCTATGTGAAATAAGCCTGCCCGGGCTGCAGAATCAGCTTCAGTTAAGGTTCCTTACGCAGCGAACAGAAAAGCCTGTTTCTTTGCTGCTGTGGCTTCTGAACATATTGCCGGAATCGTGGTGTATGGAGCGATACCACGCATCTGCATTTGAATGCCCGGAAGATGACCACCACCGGCCGGTCCGGCCCATATAATAGTAATAGCCTTCTGCGGGATTGCGCGATCCGCCCGGCATATCAGAAAACCGTACGCCTCCCGGAAGGGCTTTGAATCCGCTTCCGGCGGAAGCCCCTGAATTTATACCCTGCCATTGCGCGGTGCCGGTTTCCTTTAGTTCAGCACCTGCCTTACCAGCCAGGTATTTATTTATTAGTGTCCATTCTGCATCATCAGGAACATGCCAGCCTGCAGGGCAAAGATTTCCATTGTTAACGGCATGCCAGTTATACAAAGCTCCGTAGGTGTTCTTATAGCTAATATCATTGCCGTACCATGCATAGGCACCGGACCGGTTGTTTATCCATGCCGGATTGTCACTGCCAGGGTAGTCAATGCGCCGGCCGTCATTAAATCTTGTGGTTTTCAGGTTTTCTGTCATCCATTCCTGGTTACCGATAATCATGGTTTTATAGACATTGCCATCAATATCTTTAACCGATCCGGTTTCCAGGCTGTAATCAGCCCTCTCCTCTTTTCTGCAACTGTTTGACAAAATTGCAACGGTTCCGGCAATAACCAAATAAATCCAAAATTTATAGCCTTTCACGCTCATCCGGGGATAATTAGTTTGAAGGGTAAAAATATAAATTAATTGCATCTTTAACCATATGGGTTGAAATTAATGCAGCCGCAAAAAATTTTTGTACTGGATATATTTAACAAATAAATCATCCGGCATAAAATATAATTTATCGGGTTTTTTCGTTTTTAAAGCAGAGGAGGCAGACTCAGTGACACAAAATATATAACATTTTTTGTACCTTTAATGACAAATCCCAACATTATGCATAACCTGAAAAGAATATGCAGACAAAGGGGATCATTATTTTTGTTTCGGGCTTGCTGATTCATGCATTATCCCTTAACGGGGAAACCCGTCCGGAAGAAAAGACCCTCCACAGGAAGGCCTCCATAATTTCCATGTCATCATCCCTTAGCGGGGAAACCAGCCCGGAAAAAAAGACCCTCCACAGGAGGGCCTCTGAAATATCGATGTCATCATCCTTTTCATCGGGTAATCAGGATTTCCGGTATACCTGTAAACACGATGACAGAGGGAATAAAATCGAAGAAATCCGTTACAACCAGGATGGAAGTATTGATGGCAGGTGGGTTTACAAGTATGACCTTAGGGATAACAAAATTGAAGCAACCTGGTATAACCGGCGCGGCAGGGCTTACAGTCGCTGGAAGTACAAATATGATGAAAATGATAATAAAACAGAATCAAAATGGTTTAATTCCCGCAACAGGCTTGAAGGCATCCGTACCTACACGTATGATGCAAATGATAAACTTATTGAAGCAAACTGGTTCGATTCAGGCGGCAGGCATGAAAGCCGCTGGACCTATCAATATAGTGAAACCGGCAGCATTAATGAAATCAGCTGTTATGATCCGGAA
>SLJO01000048.1 GCA_007135095.1 Bacteroidales bacterium
GGCACGACGGCCGCCCCGGGCATCATTTATTCTTTACCCTTTATCATTGGTTTTTACTGGTGATGCCTCTTCCCCGGCCGGTACCGTTATAATGTTTTCAAATAAATCAAAAAAGAGGGTTATAAAACGTCCTAAAAAGTTATTTTTACAAACTGTTAACAGACCAGGCAAATAAAAAGAAAAAATGAATAAAGAAATCATCAATAAAGCATCGGACAACATCAGGATCCTCTCGGCAGCAATGGTTGAAAAGGCAAATTCGGGGCATCCCGGCGGGGCAATGGGCGGGGCCGACTTCATAAACATCCTCTATTCGGAATTCCTGAACTTTGACCCCGATAATATGCAGTGGTTCATGCGTGACAGGTTTTTCCTTGATCCCGGCCACATGTCGCCTATGATCTATTCCATGCTTTGCCTGACAGGACATTTCACGCTTGACGAGCTTAAGGATTTCAGGCAATGGAGAAGCCCGACACCGGGCCATCCGGAAATGGATGTCAACAGGGGAATAGAAAATACCTCGGGTCCGCTGGGCCAGGGACATACAATGGCAGTGGGTTCTGCAATTGCCGAACGGTTTCTTGCAGCCCGTTTCGGCGAGTGGATATCACACAAGACATATACCTTTATCTCCGACGGGGGCATACAGGAGGAGATATCACAGGGTGCGGGCCGCATAGCAGGCCATCTGGGATTAAGCAATCTTGTTATGTTTTACGATGCCAACGACATCCAGCTCTCCACAGCCACCAGCGTGGTGACTACCGAGGATACAGCCGGAAAATATGAAGCATGGGGCTGGAGAGTCATGACAATCAGGGGCAATGACCAGGATGAAATCAGGGAAGCACTGAAGGCGGCAAATGATGAAAAAGAAAAACCTTTCCTTATCATTGGAAAAACAATAATGGGAAAAGGTGCCTTAACCAGCACCGGAGAATCATTCGAGCGGCAGCTTTCCACCCATGGCATGCCCCTGTCAGCCGCAGGTGGTGATTTTGCCAAAACCATTGCCAACCTGGGGGGCGATCCCGCCAATCCCTTTGCGGTTTTTAAGGAGGTAGGCGAATACTATCAGAGGGTGCTTAAATTTAAAAAAGCGGGCGCCGAACAAAAAAGAATGGTTCAGCAGAAATGGGAAAAGGAAAATCCGGAACTTAGCGCCACCCTTAAGCATTTTCTCTCGGGCAAACCTGCAGAAATCGATTATGCCGGCATCAGCCAGAAACCCAATATAGCCTCCCGGGCTGCATCAGGAGTTGTACTGGCTCACTTTGCATCGGCAATGGAAAATCTTATAGTCGCCTCCGCCGACCTGGCCAACAGCGACAAAACTGACGGATTCCTGAAAGCATCAAAAGCCTTTGCCAAAGGAGACTTCAGCGGAGCCTTCCTCCAGGCAGGGGTCAGTGAGCTGACAATGGCAGCCATTGCCAACGGGATGGCAGCGCACGGCGGAGTAATACCTGCCATAGGTACCTTTTTTGTATTTTCCGATTTTATGAAACCTGCCGTCAGGCTGGCTGCCCTTATGGAGCTCCCGGTAAAATACATCTGGACACATGATGCTTTCAGGGTGGGCGAAGACGGCCCCACCCACCAGCCGGTAGAACATGAGGCGCAGATCCGGCTGCTGGAAGAGCTCAGGAACCATTCCGGCAGGCCCTCCATGCTCGTTCTCAGGCCGGCAGATGCAGCAGAAACAACGGTAGCATGGAAAATGGCCGTTGAGAACACTAAAACGCCGACAGCACTGATACTTTCCAGGCAAAACATCCACGATATACCGGCCCCGGAGGGGATTGACCGGTTTACCGCTGCCCTGAACGCAGCAAAGGGAGCCTACATGGTGCATGACGACGGCGACGACCCCGACATTATCCTGGTTGGAAGCGGTTCGGAAGTTTCTACCCTGATAGGTGGCACTGAATTGCTTAAATCAAAGCTGAACCTTAAGGTAAGGGTTATATCACTTATATCTGAAGGGCTCTTCCGCCAGCAGCCAGCCGAGTACCAGTCCGCCATAATACCCGGTAACATCCCGGTATTCGGCCTGACAGCCGGCCTGCCCTCCGGCCTGAGGCGGATTGTGGGTCCCCGGGGCAGGGTGTTCGGCCTTGACCATTTTGGTTATTCCGCCCCTGCCGGAGTTCTTGACGAACAATTCGGTTTCACTGCCGAAAATGTATTCACCCAGGTTAGGACGTACCTTGAGGAATATAAACAGCAGCTCATGCATTAAACCTTTCATGGTTTCGGGCATCAAAGTGCTAAAAGAATTATCCCAATACACAATCCATGCAGGATCAGACTGACAAGGAACTGCTTTCATTGTTTCGTAACCCGGATCATAAAAGCTACGCATTTAACCTTATAGTCAGGAAATACCAGGAAAGACTTTACTGGCACATCAGGAAGATAGTGATCGGACATGATGATACAGACGATCTGCTTCAGAATACCTTCTTGAAGGCATGGAAGGGTTTGGAAAATTTCCGGGGGGAATCGCAGATCTATACCTGGCTTTACCGGATTGCCACCAATGAGGCACTTTCCTTTCTTAAGGAGAAAAGAAAAAAATTCTTCCTTCCACTGGTTGATGTAGAAAAGGAACTCAGCTCGAACCTGGAAAGCGACACCTACTTCAACGGTGACGAGATACAGCTCAAACTGCAGAAAGCCATACTTAAGCTCCCCGAAAAGCAACGGCTGGTATTTAATATGCGCTACTATGATCAAATGAAATATGAGGATATCTCACAGGTGCTTGATACCTCGGTGGGGGCATTAAAAGCATCCTACCACCATGCGGCAAAAAAAATCGAGGATATGTTAAAGAATAATTAAACCAATTAGCAAAAATTCAGTCAAACGAGGGTAAACATGCAAAAGAAAAACAACATAAAATTCACGGAAGGCGGGGCGAAAAACAATCCCTTTTCGGTCCCTGATGATTATTTCGAAACTTTTTCCTGCAGGCTTCAAAAACGCCTGCAGACCGAAGAAGCCGGATTATCACCCAGGGAGAGGTTCTGGCTGGTGCTCAGGCCGCAGCTTGCGCTTGTGGCTGTGATCGCAGGGTTTGCCATTATCGGATACCTGGGATTTCATACCTTTACATCCCGTGACCAGGGGATCGCCAGGGAAGAAATTGCGGGATATATAGATCTGTATCAAAACGAATTCAGCGATTATTATTTCCTCAGCATGCTTGACGATGACTTTTATCCGGATGAAGAAATCTATTTTGACGAGTACCCGGCAGACCCTGATACCTATATGGATTTTCTTTACCTGGATGAAATAGCCATAGAGCTGATAATTAGTGAATTTTAATTCAAAAAAGCAACCGATGTCAAAAAATATACTTATAGCACTTACACTATTGCTTTGTTCATTTGCACTTGCCGCACAGCCCGGAAGGGGCCGGGCCGGATTTGAGCGGGTGGAGGCTGAGAAAATAGCCTTTTTTACCACCTTCATTAACCTTTCCAGCCAGGAAGCAAGGGCGTTCTGGCCGGTATACGATGACTTCCAGAGGCAAAAAAATCAACTCGTGCAGGAAAGGCAATCGTTATCAGGACATTTTGAAAGGCACCGTGAAAGCCTGACCGATGATGAATCTGAAAAAATAGCAGACCGGTATATTGAGATTCAGATGAAAGAGGCCGGGCTGCAAATGGAGTTTCATGAAAAGCTCAAGGATATCCTTCCCCCGGGAAAGGTGATGAGATTTTACCAGGCCGAAAATGAATTCAGGATGCAGCTTCTAAGGCGGGTAAGAGGCGGAGGGCCCGGAAGGGGGCCCGGAAGACCTTAGCAGGCCTTGCCCGGGCATGTGTGCCGCTGAAGCACGCAGCAGCAGGTTATCAGGGAGGGGTCAGGGGATACCGGCATCCATGGTTTTAAAAAACTCCAGGGATTCATTCATGTCCTCAAACATCACTTTGTCATTCTTAATAAAAGGAACTTTCTTCCGGTATGAATCCACGATATTTTCGATAAAGGAGGAAGATCTTGCGGGCCTTCTGAATTCAAGTGCCTGAACTGCATTGTATAGTTCGATGGCAAGTACCTTCCGGGTATTCTCAATTACCTTTAGTGCCTTGGTGGCGGCATTGGCCCCCATGCTTACATGGTCCTCCTGGCCCTGGGATGATTCAATTGTATCGACCGATGCAGGAGTGCAGAGCTGTTTATTCTGGCTTACAATGGATGCTGCAGTATACTGCGGTATCATAAACCCTGAATTAAGTCCCGGATTGGCAACAAGAAACAGCGGCAGTCCGCGCTTTCCCGAAAGCAGCCGGTAAATGCGCCGTTCCGATATGCTTGCCATCTCGGAAACCGCAATGCAAAGGTGATCCAGCGCAAGTGCAAGCGGCTGACCGTGAAAATTACCGGCGGAAATAACCCTGTCCTCACGCGGAAATACTGTAGGGTTATCAGTGACCGAATTCATTTCCCGCTCGAAGACCGATATCACATAATTCAGGGCATCCCTGGAGGCGCCGTGCACCTGTGGCATGCACCTGAAGGAATAGGGATCCTGAATATGGGTTTTGGTACGTTTTGTTATCTCGCTGCCCTCAAGGATACGGAGGATCCTGCCGGCTGTTTCAAGCTGGCCGGGATGCGGCCGTACCCTGTGAACCAGCTCATCGAATGCCTCCCACCGTCCGTCAAAAGCATCAAGAGAGATAGCCCCGATAATATCGGCCTTTTGCATAATAGCAGCAGCCTCTATGCAGGCGTGTATGCCACAGGCAGTCATAAACTGGGTCCCGTTCAGCAGGGCCAGCCCTTCCTTTGACTGCAGCCTCAGTGGTTCCCAGTTATGCTTTTTCAAAATTTCCGACGACCGCCGCTTCTTTCCCCTGTAAAGGACCTCGCCCATGCCCATGAGCGGCAGACTGAGGTGGGCAAGCGGAGCAAGGTCGCCCGAGGCCCCCAGCGAGCCCTGCTGGTAGATAACGGGCAGGATATCATTATTGAAAAAATCAACCAGGCGCTCCACGGTGCTCAGCTGCACGCCTGAATGGCCGAAGGAAAGAGATTGGATCTTCAGCAGCAGCATAAGCCTGACCATGACACCGGGAACCTCTTCCCCCATTCCGCATGCATGGGACATGACAAGGTTTTTCTGCAGTGCACCAAGGTCCTCGCCCGATATCCGCCGGTCATATAATGATCCGAACCCCGTATTTATGCCATACAGCGGTTCATCCGAAGCAGCCATCCTTCTGTCCAGGTACTCCCTGCATTCGGTAATGCGCCTGAGGGCATCCTGCGAGAGGCTCAGGGGCATATTAGAGGATATTATCCGGGCAACACTGCCCAGGTCAAGCTCTGCCGAAGATATGCTATGACTGTCTGCCACTAGGGTATCAGTTAAACCAGTATGACATTTTTAATACAAGCGCCCTGTTCCTGGCTTTCATTGTTTCGGGAAAATAATTGTCGGTATACACAATGAACAGGTCCGATACGGGCTTGTAGCGCCATTGAAAACGGGCATTGATATTAAGGTTGTCGATCTGTTCATTATACTGTATAAAGGTAGTAAAGAAAAGCGTATTGGTGAATGTTAAATCAAATTTTGGCCCGATAAGCCAGAACGAATTATTCTCCCAGGGCGAGGGCAAAAGCAGGTCGTTGTAGCTGAAGAATACCGAAACACTGCCATAGGGCTGATAGCGGTAATTAATATCACCTTCGAAAAACCTCCTGCTGCCGTTGAAATAACCACCGAAACCGGCAGCCACGCGGTAACGCAGCAGCTTGCGGATATCCGACCTGTACAGCACCGATGCCCCGGTCCAGTCGTATTCACTGCCGGCGGGAAGGAAGCTCAGTCCTGTATTGGTAGGATCAAAATCCTGTTGCAGCATTACAAAATTATGGTTCACAATGAAATCTATCCTGCTCAGGTTATGAAAAGTCAAATAATAACCCAGACTGGCATCCCGGTCGGTCAGCGTGAAATCAGAGGGCCTGAAAAAACTTCTCATTTGCCCGGTTATGCCGTGTTGCTCCAGGCTGGAACTTTCGGGGTAGAGCCTTATTGTCATTTTGGGATTTACCTGGAAGAAATCTGTTCTTGGAACATACCCCGCTGCCGCAATGTAATTATCGCCGACAAAGTACTGTTCCACACCAAGTTGCAATCGCTGCCTGTTGTAACTCAACTGCATGCCCTGGGAAAACGGGGTGCCTCCCTCCGTGCCGTCGGTAAATGCCGTGAGCCCGAATACCTGGCCGGTCCAGAAATTGTCGCGGCTGGCAAGGTTGAACTGAAGGCCGCCGGTACGGTTATAGGCAGGCATTTCCGGTTGGTCCTGCCCGCCGAAGTTTTGCTGGTTTACAAATATCCCCGTAATATTGGAACGGGAGAAAACGCGTCTCTGCATCGAGGCCACAAAAAAATTTCGCGACGGGCTGCCCATTGTCTCCTCGGTATGCATATCCATTATCCCGATCCTCCAGTCCTGTCCAAGCTTGCCGCTTAGACGGGCCCCGCCGGTTACCGGGGCATCAAGTCCGATACGCCGGGAAAAAAACGGCCTTATCTGTGTTGAGCCGAAATTTGCAAACAGGTCGGAATTCTCAAGGAAAAACTGCCGCTTTTCCGGAAAAAAGAGTTCAAAACGATCAAGGTCGGTAATCTGCTGATCCACCTCGGCCTGGGAAAAATCGGGGTTGTAGGTAAGGTCGAGGTTCAGGGAGGAAGAAAGTGCCACCTTGGCATCCAGCCCGAAATCTCCCCGGTATCCGGGGTCGGTGCCGGCTACAAAATCACGTGAGGCTCCCCCGGAAACATAAGGGATAAGCGACAGCTGCAGGCCCGGATCCGGTGGTGGCGCGTCCCATTGGAGAACACCGCAATAGGCAAGCGATGCGGTAGGAAACTGACGGGGAACGGGAGCCCAGGAAGATTTTTCATTGATCTTCAAATCCAGCCTGGAAAAATTGATGTTCCACCGGTCGAGCCCTGCCTTGTAGCGGATAGACTTGAAGGGTATGCGCATTTCTGCCACCCACCTGTCATCATAGCTCCTGGTAACCGCCTCCCACTTTGTATCCCATATCAGGTGAACCTGGGAGCCGTCACTCATGGTTCCGTCCCATAATGCACCCGCGGCATTTACCCCGAATGAATAACCGGTTGTCCGGTCATTGAAAGGATCAAGGAACAAAAGAAAATTATCATTGTTTCCGAAGCTAAAATCCCTTCTTAGAGATTCCACCAGCCGGGGGCCCGGCACGACATCATAGAAGACCAGCGAGAGGTAGATGGCATCATCATCGTAGGTCATCCTGATTTCCGATACGGCCTCGCTGTAGCTGGTATCATAGGGCATAACCATATAAAAATCGGTTGCCACATCAGCATCCTTCCAGTCAGGCTCATCAATTACCCCGTCGAGGACTATGCTGCCCTGCATCTTTTTTATATTCAAAACATACCCGCTGTTCAGCGGGCCCGAGGAGCCCGGTTGAGGGATTTGTTCTGCCTCTGAAATACCGGGAGAAGCATTGCTTTCACGGGAAAACACAGAAAAAACAGACAGTGCTGCAACCACAAGCCATACAGACCTGTTAAACATGTTCATAAGACACTCCCGCTTATATATTAAATTATTAGAGCTCCTTTATGTAAATATTCCTGAACTGAACCAGCGAAGGGGAACTGCGCCATTCACCGTCAACCATATGGCCATGATGCTGAAGGGCAAGCCGGCCCTTTTCGGGAACACCGGGCAACTGAGTATCCTCTATAACGGTGATGTCATTGAGAACAACTGTCAAACGGTCGCCCTTCATTGTTAACTCGAAACTGTTCCACTCACCGATGTGATTATCAGCAAGGGTATTCGGGGTGACACCTGCCCTCACCTCAGGGGGCATGGCTGAGTCCATCCTGTAGCCGTATACCTCCCCGGAGCCAACCGGCCATGTCCAGATATTAACCTGTGCCTTTGAGGAGCCCCGCAGGTAAATGCCCGAATCACTGTCAGGAACTGAAATCCTGATCGTCTCGCCCCGGGCATTGCGCTGATGTGTTCCATCGGGCCTGACAATGGGTACATTATGGTTGATAAACGGGGTGTCCTTTATGCGCCACTCGATCCTCAGTGTAAAATCTCCGTACTCCGCCCGGGTCCACAGGTTCTTGTCGCCAGGGGCCTCGCTCAGCGCATCATAGTCAATGACGCCATCAATTACCTGCCAGTGGCCGTTGTCACCTTCGGGAACAATCCACCCTGTAAAATCGCGGCCATTGAAAATCTGCTCCCATTGACCCTCTTCCTGCCTGCACGTAAAAGCAGGGGAAAGAAAGACAACGGCAAGGAAAACCGTTAAGGCCCTGATAAAGGTTCCGTTTGACTTGAATTTTTTTTCCATCATAATTTATTAGTTTTGATTGTTATTATGTTCTGGCTTGCGCATAATTTAAAGTGCACCGGAAAAGCCGGTATAGCGCCTGGTGATATGTTTTCAGATGGCTAAAATACATAATAAAATTTATTTGTAAAGGGTACTGACGATTTTATCCCGTTCTTTGGGTTTAACATGTCAGGTTGGCATAACAAATTAAAAACCAAAACTATGAACCCCATAAGGATCGCAACAGCACAGTTTGAAAACAGGAGCGGCGATAAAAAGTATAATCTGGCATGTATAAAAAAACTCAGCGAAGTGGCAGCACGGTCAGGCTCCAGGGCAGTTGCCTTTCATGAATGCTCGGTCACCGGCTACACATTTGCAAGGAATCTCTCCGGGCAGCAAATGTTTGAACTGGCAGAGCCTCTTCCCGGGGGTAAAAGCATCGGGGAACTGGTCAGTGTCGCAAGGGAATTTGATATTGCCATTCTTGCCGGGCTATTTGAAAAGGACCGGGATAAATTATACAATACCTATGTTTGTGTTGACAAAAGCGGCATGATCGCAAAGCACAGAAAGCTGCATCCTTTTATCAATCCACGCCTTACGCCAGGTGACAGCTATTGTGTTTTTGACCTCTGTGGCTGGAAATGCGGAATACTGATATGCTATGATAATAATATCGTTGAAAACGTGCGTGCAACAAGCCTGCTGGGCGCAGACATCATTTTCATGCCGCATGTCACCATGTGCACCCCCTCGGGCAGGCCGGGCTCCGGATTTGTTGACCCCCGGCTATGGGAAAACAGGGAGCATGATCCCACCTCACTGCGTCTTGAATTCAACGGCATGAAAGGACGCGCCTGGCTGATGAAGTGGCTTCCCTCAAGGGCCTGGGACAATTCAGCCTATGTAGTTTTCTCAAATCCCATAGGCATGGACGATGACCAGCTGAAAAACGGATGTTCAATGATAATCGACCCCCATGGTGATATAATTGCAGAGTGCCGGAGGCTTGGCGATGATGTGGAGTCGGCACTTGTTACTGCCGAAAAAGTGACAACGGCCGGGGGCTACAGGTACAAAATGGCCCGCCAGCCTGAGCTTTACAGGGAAATCCTTGGCATGGACCATACGCCGGGGCATAAAGTTGCATGGCTTGATACCGGAAAAAATAAAACATAAAGCAGCATTTTTCTCCTGGATGTTAAAAAAAGTTAATCCTTCCGGGCATTCCTGCAAAGTGTTATTTTTACAATTCCAATCGAAAAAGACAATTCTATGAAGAAACTGACCCTGGCAATACTGGTTTTTATGGCCATGATCCCCGTTTTACTCCCCCAGTCCTCTGAAAACTGGCGGGGGCCCGGGAGAATGGGCATATACAATGAGAGCGGACTGCTGCAGGAATGGCCTGCCGGCGGGCCTGAAATGCTGTGGGCTTATGAGGGGCTGGGCAAGGGATTCACCTCCCCTGTAATTGCCGATGGCAGAATCTATATTACCGGCATGGAAGGAGAGACAGGCTTCCTGTATGTTATTTCCATGGACGGGAAGCCTGAAAGGAAATACCCCTATGGCCCGGAGTTCCATCAAAGCTATCCCGGAAGCCGGAGCACACCTGCCGTTGTTGATGACATGGTATATATTGTCAGCGGGCACGGGGTGCTGGTGTGCATGGATAAAAATAACGGGGACATAAAATGGCGCCGTGACCTGTTCAATGATTTTGACGGCAGAAATATACGATGGGGCTTTACTGAGAACCTGCTGGTGGACGGCGACCGGATCTACTGCACGCCGGGAGGAAAAAAATACAATCTCGTTGCTCTCAACCGCCACAACGGCGAACTGATCTGGGCCAGCGAGGGCAGCGGGAGGCTGTCAGCCTACTGTTCGCCGCTCCTGGTAAACCATTATGGCAAAAGCATGCTGATTACCATGATGGAAAGGCATATAGTCGGCCTTGATGCCCTCAGCGGCCGGGTGCTGTGGTCTCACCCCTATGCCAACAACAGGAACATCCATCCCAACACCCCGATATACCACCAGGGCAGCATCTTTGCATTCAGCGGCTATGGCATGGGGGGGATAAAGCTGAAGCTCAATTCGGTGGGCGATGCAGTGGCCCAGGAATGGTTCAGCGATGATCTTGACAATCAGATGGGTGGCACCGTCCTGGTTGACGGCTTTATTTACGGATCGGGCGACAGGAACAGGTTCTGGTTTTGTGTGGACTGGGAAACGGGGAAGACGGTCTATTCAGCACGCGACTTTGCCAAAGGAACGGTGATCTATGCCGACGGCCGGCTTTATTGTTATACCGAAAGAGGTGAACTGGTGCTTGTTGAACCTGCTGCCGACCGGTTTATCGTAAGGGGGCAGGCAGATGTTACGCTCGGGTCGGAGCAGCACTGGGCCCACCCGGTTATCGGTAACGGGGTCCTGTACATCAGACATGGCAACGCACTGATGGCCTATAAAATCAGGTGAGTTGGTCCTGCGGGAAAGCCCTGGCATGTGAAACTGTAAATCCTTTAAAACCATTGTAATGAAGACATTGATGCTTTTAACTCTGATGTTGCTAACCTGTGTTTCCGGTTCACAGGGACAGGCGGCCGATAACTGGCGGGGTCCTGACAGGCAGGGTATTTTTCATGAAACCGGCCTGCTGCAGGACTGGAATGAGGGCGGCCCCGAATTGCTCTGGTCATATGGCCGGCTGGGCGAGGGGTTTTCCTCGCCGGTAATGGCAAACGGCAAAATCTACATCACGGGGATGGAAGGCAGCACGGGCTATGTATATATACTGTCCATGAATGGCCGCCTTGAGAAAAAATTCCCCTACGGCCCCGAGTTCACTGAAAGCTACCAGGGGACACGCAGCACACCGACGGTGGTCAGGAACCTGGTTTATATTGTAAGCGGCCAGGGATTGCTGGTCTGCATAAACCAGGACAACGGCGAGATAGTATGGCGGCGCGATATGTTCGCTGATTTCGGGGGCAGGAACATCCGCTGGGGGGTGACCGAAAACCTGCTTATAGAAGAAGACATACTGTACTGCTCTCCCGGTGGTGAAAAGTACAACATTGTTGCCCTTGACCGCCATAACGGTGAGGTGATCTGGGCAACCCGGGCAGCCGGGGGCGTGTCGGCCTACTGCTCTCCGCTGCTGGTTGACCATTACGGGAGGAAAATGCTGATAACCCACATGGCATACCATATTGTCGGCATAGATGCCCGCAACGGAAGGCTGATGTGGTCGTTCTCCCATGTCAACAGGCATGAGATCCATCCAAACACCCCTATATATCATGAAGGCAGCGTATTCGCATTCAGCGGGAACGGCAAGGGCGGGGTTAAGCTGAAAATTTCCTCGGTGGGTGACGCGGCAACAATAGAGTGGACAAACAGTGACCTTGACAACCTGATGGGTGGTGCTGTCCTGGTTGATGGTTATATCTACGGGTCAGGCCACCGGAACAGGTCATGGTTTATGGTGGACTGGGAGACGGGAGAAACTGTGTATTCATCGCGCAATATCGCCAACGGCACGGTTATATATGCGGACGGGCGGCTCTACTGCTACAGTGAAAGAGGCGAGCTGGTCCTGCTTGAGCCGGCTAAGGGTGGTTTCAAAGAAAGAGGCAGGAAGAATATTACGCTGGGTTCCAATCAGCACTGGGCTCACCTGGTTATTAACAATGGCATTCTCTACCTCAGGCGGGGAAATGCCCTTATGGCCTATAAAATAAGTTGAAAGCTGCCTTTTTGGCCAGGGGGATCACCTGCCCGCGGCCGGCAGAACGGAGTAGCTGACCTGTAATTTGCCAGTTATGAGATATCTGATCTACAAGCATTTGAAATTTCTGCCGGTGACCACCTTTGTTCTCGGGCTCCTGGCTGTCGGCTGGTGGATCAGTTACAGTCCCCTGCCAGTCATGGAGCTATCCCTTCCCGGCGCCGACGGTTACATCCATCCTGCAGGGCAGCCTGATGAAAATATTATTATCGGTGAATACTTCCAGGAGCTCTACACCATGGATCCGGCCCGTGGAGAAAACTGGCCGGGCTTCAGGGGCCAGCACCATGACAACATTTACCGCAACAGGATGCCTCTTGTCAGCAATTTCTCCCAGGGCGGCAACGAAATACTCTGGTCGGTCAGCCTTGGGGAGGGCCATGCGGGACCTGCCATATGGGAAGGCCTGGTTTACCTGCTTGACTATGATGAGGAAAAACGGGCCGATATGCTGAGATGCTTCTCACTCGAAACCGGCAGGGAGATCTGGCGCAGGTGGTATGACGTGCATGTAAGGAGAAACCACGGGATGTCCCGCACTGTTCCGGCAGTGACCGAAGATTATATACTCACCATGGGTCCGCGCGGTCATATAATGTGCCTGGATCGCGCAAGCGGCGATCTGCTCTGGGTAATGGACCTGGAAAAGGACTGGGGAACGGAAATACCACTTTGGTATACCGGCCAGTGCCCGCTGATCGATAACGGGGTGGCGGTAATCGCCCCCGGAGGAGATGCGCTGATGATCGGGGTGGACTGTGCAACGGGAGAGGTGCTGTGGGAAACTCCCAACCCCGGCGGCTGGGAGATGTCGCACTCTTCGGTGATACCATATACATTTGGAGGAAGGAAGATGTATGTGTACAGTGCCATTGGCGGTGCGGTGGGCGTGGCTGCCGAAGGCCCCGATGCAGGGGAGATACTGTGGAAAGTGCCTCAATGGAATCACCGGGTGATAGCCGCCTCGCCGGTATGCATGCCTGACGGGAAAATATTCCTGACAGCAGGGTACGGCGCGGGGAGCATGGTCCTGCAGCTTCACGCCGGTGGCGGGGGTTTTAAGGCAGAGATCCTTGAAACATTCAGGCCGGGCGAGGGATTGTCAAGTGAGCAGCAAACCCCTGTTTACGCCGGGGGGCACCTGTTCGGGGTGCTTCCCAAGGATGCCCGCACACTGAGAAACCAGTTCGTCTGCGTAGACCCCGCAGATTTCACCTCGTTCGTGTGGACCAGCGGTTCAACAGCAAGGTTCGGGCTCGGCCCGTTTATCCTTGCCGATGACAAGTTCTACCTTCTGGATGATGACGGCACCCTTTATATTATTGAGATGAGCCTGCAGGAGTTCAGGCAGCTCGATGCCATGCAGATCATCGATAACGGCCATGATGCATGGGCGCCGCTGGCTATGGCAGACGGATACCTCCTGCTAAGGGACTCCCATACAATGGTATGCATTGACATAAAAAGATAAGGCAATATGAGAAAACCGTTAATCACCATACTCGTGTTCCTGGCAACCATTACCATCATAGCTGTGATAATGGCAGATTATAAATCAACCAGGCGGGGAAAAGGGCCGGCAAATCCGTATGCCTTCAACGTGGATGAGTACAGGTCGGTGCCGCCGGAGCTGGTCCGCTGGGAAGAGGTCAGGCAGGTAACAATCGATGGCGGCATTCCACGGGCCATCGCCTATGGCAGGGGCAATATTTATCTCGCTGCCGGCAATGAGATCCAGGTGATAGCGGGCGACTGGAGCAGGACACTGCGAAAAACCCTTGAATCAGTGCCGACGGGCATTGCCGTGGCCGGTGATGGCAGGATAATTATTTCCTTTTCCACTTATCTGGCGATACTGGATAAGCATGGTGACATCATTGAACAGTCTGTACCACTGCCCTCCGGCAGCCACTTTACCTCAGTGGCTGAATATGACGGCAATATCTATGTTGCCGATGCAACGGCAAGAAAGGTAAGGATATTTAACCCGGCCCTGGAACTCACCGGTGAATTTGCCGGTGAGTCGGGGGTATCGGAAACTCACGGCTTTATTGTGCCGGGCGCGCATTTCAGCCTTGCTGTCAACAGCGAGAATGAGCTGTGGATAACCAATCCCGGCCTGCATGCCCTGCAAAACTATACTGCCGGGGGAAGGCTCCGCTCATACCTGCAAAACTCATCTTTCGGCATTGAAGGCTTCAGCGGATGCTGCAATCCCGAGTATTTTGCCTTCCTTCCCGGCGGCGGGTTTGTCACCAGCGAAAAAGGGCTGATAAGGATCAAGGTGATGGATGAATCGGGTGAGGTGGTTTCTGTGGTGGCCCCCGGTGAGAAATTCAGGGGGGGCACCAGGGCGCCCGCAGTAGCCGTCGATGACCGGGGAAATGTGCTGGCACTGGATTTTGACAGGAACATAATAAGGATATTTGAACCGCACGCTGTTGACCCGGCACAACGTTAATCCGGAAAAAAAATTGTAACCTGATATTATAAACCCATAAAGCGAAATGCAAAGAAGAGATTTCCTGATAAGGACCGGAAGATATGCACTGCTGGCCGTGCTGGCGGTGGTTGCCGCCGTGGGCCTTAAAAACGCCGATAATTCCCCCGGCGGCCAGTGCCCCCTGAAAACCCCGTGCAGGGAATGCGGGATATTGCAGGGATGCAGCCTGCCCGGGGCACTCGAAGAGAGGTCGGGGCTGAACAGGGAAAACAATAATTAACCCGTTGAACAGTGGAAAGAAAAAAAACCAAAAACAGGAGGGAGTTCATCCGCAGCAGCATGCGCTTTGGAATGGTGCTGGCACTGGGTGGTGCCGGGGGACTGGCATTCAGGCATTCAGCAGGCGATAAGTGGGTGTGGCAGGTTGACCCTTTTAAATGTTCATGGTGCGGACGGTGCGCCACGCATTGCGTGCTCAGCCCTTCAGCGGTAAAATGCATGCATGCCTACGATCTGTGTGGTTACTGCGACCTTTGCGGCGGGTACCTGATACCCGGCCATTCGGCCCGTTCCACCGCCGCCGAGAACCAGCTCTGCCCGACGGCAGCAATAGAGAGGAAGTTCATAGAGGAGCCTTACTACCAGTACACCATTAACGAGGACCTGTGCATTGGCTGTGCAAAATGCGTGGAGGGTTGTTCGGCTTTCGGGAACGGCTCGCTGCACCTGCAGGTAAACCACGAAATATGTGTTAACTGCAATGAATGCGCCATTGCCAGGTCGTGCCCCTCCGATGCCGTTAAAAGAGTAAGGGGCTCAGCGCCTTACCTTATGAAAGGGGATTTTTCCCGTGATCAGACATGACGAAATAATTAAACCGGGGCCTCAGCATGCCTCCAGGCTGAAGCTTGAAAAAACGAATATTTTGCACTTTAAAAACATCATATTGCCATTCCTGCTGCTTCTGTTAATTGCCCTTTCAGTTGATTCCACCGCACAGCAGCGCTTCCCCATGCCGGAATTTGAATCGGGCTACCAGCATCCCGAGGTATCCGCTCCGGAGCCCCGCTCCCTGGCACTCGAGTATATCGATGTGTTGGTGCTGCTGGCTTTTCTCTCTGTAACTTCCTGGCTTGTCATCAGGAAGCGTTCCAGGAAATGGATACTGGGACTGGTGGTGGCTGCCCTGCTCTACTTCGGGTTCTGGCGCAATGGCTGCATCTGCCCCATCGGTTCGGTGCAGAACATGGCTTTGTCGTTTTCCGATCCCGGCTATGCGGTATCATACACCGTCATTGCATTTTTCATGCTTCCGCTGCTGTTCAGCCTTGGCTTCGGCAGGGTGTTCTGCGGCACCGCCTGCCCGCTCGGTGCAATACAGGATCTTGTGATCATCAGGCCTGTAAAGGTTCCTGCCCGGGTCAGCAAATCCCTGGGGATGTTCCCGTTTGTTTATCTTGCACTGGCAGTGCTCTATGCATCAACCGGCACCGGCTTTGTAATATGCAGGTATGACCCGTTTATCGGGATATTCCGCATGGGTGCGGAGTTTCATCTTATAGTGCTCGGTATTGCATTCCTGCTGGCAGGCATGTTCGTGGCACGGCCGTATTGCCGGTTTGTTTGTCCCTATGGCGCATTGCTGAAGGTGACCTCCATGTTCTCAAAGCACCACATTTCAATAACCCCTTCACAATGCATAGAATGTAAGCTTTGCAGCGACTCATGCCCTTTTGGGGCAATAGACAGGCCGGTACCCGAAAGGGCAATAAGTGAAATGAAGGGCAAAACCGGGCATTTCATGCTCTACGCCGCAGTTATCCCGCTTCTTATGATGGCAGGCGGGTGGGCTCTTTCATCCTCCCATATTTTTCTCTCACGTGCGCATCCTGATGTCTACCTGGCACATCTTCTCATTGATAATCCCGGGGTAATGGATGATACCGAAAACCTGGATGTGCAGACCTTCCTGGGATCAGACCGCACCATGGAATCACTGGTGCATGACGCGGAAGCGATCCAGGCAGCCTTTCTCAGGGGATCATGGATTACCGGGGCATTTATCGGGCTTGTGGCAGGGCTGTTCCTTGTATCGCAGTCCATAATACGGCGCCGCACCGGCTACCACCCCAACAGGGGCGACTGCCTGAGCTGCGGCAGATGCCTTAAATACTGCCCTGTGCAGAAATAAAAAACCGCCTGGCAACGGGCAACGACGCGAAAAGGGACTGATTAAAAATGACCGCTGAACATAATGGATATTAACGAAAAAATAAAAACAGCAAGGCATACCTCCACGGTTGCAGGGGCATTTTGCCTGGTGATAAGCCTTTTGCTGATTCTTAACTACTGGCAGATGCAGGCCGTTGACCCGCTCGGGGGCACAGCGCTTGAAACACTGGTGCAACGCCTGGCAATGGAACCGGGCAACGAGCAGCTCCAAAAAGAGATAAGGGAGCTTGACCTTCTTGCCCGCAAGGCATACTTCACCAGTATCTGGCAGGTGAGAACCGGCGGTTACCTGCTTCTTTTCGCATCCATGATCCTGGTGACTGCCCTGAGGGTATATTACTCGCTGACAGCAAAAATCAACAAGCCCCCCGAGGAGGAGGAGGACCAGGTCAGCGGCCGCGCGCTATCGCAGAAATGGATAATGGCGGGCACCGGCATGTTTATTATGGCAGCGCTGGTGGCGGCATTTACCGTATCGGATCCTGTGGAAAAATATTTTGCCGGCACAGCCACCGCCCCTGAAGTGAAGCAAACAATAGAGCAGATAACGGTGTCGGATGCTCCTTCCGCGCCCCCCTCTGTCCCACTGGATGCTGATGAGAGCGCGGGGGAGGATCCCGTTACGGAAGTCCCCGCCACCGCGCCCGCGGAACCTGCCCCGGGGCCGGCCCCGGCACTCTTCCCGGGGGAAAGCGACATCAGGCAGAATCACAATGCCTTCAGGGGACCGTGGGGAAACGGGGTAGTATACCACACCAATGTTCCCGTTGAATGGGACGGCGAATCGGGCAGGAATATCCTGTGGGAGGTGCCCGTGCCGATGCATGCCTACAGCTCGCCGGTAATATGGGATGATAAGCTGTTTATCACCGGCGCCGATGAGCAGGAGAGGAAAGTGTTCTGTTTCGACAGGCATACCGGCGTGCTTCTCTGGGAAAACAGCGCAACCAGCATTCCCGGGTCACCGGCAATACCGCCGCGCACAACCGACGATACCGGACTCGGTGCCCCATCGGTGACAACCGATGGTATTGGCGTTTATGCTGTTTTCGGTACGGGCGATATAATAGCGTTCGGCATGGACGGCGCCAGGCTGTGGGCCCGGAACCTGGGGGTGCCGGACAATCATTACGGGCACTCCTCGTCGCTGCTGTCCCACGGCGAAAAGCTTTTCGTGCAGTATGACGACAACCGGAGCGGACGTATTTTTTGCCTGAATGTTCATACGGGTGAGACAATATGGGACATATCCAGGCCGTCACGCATCTCCTGGGCCTCTCCCGTGCTGGCCCTGGTCGACAACCGTTACCAGCTGGTGGTCAGCGGCAATCCCATAATTGCCGGATACGATATCGAATCGGGAAATGAATTGTGGAGCGTTGAGGCAATGAGTGGTGAGGTAGGCCCGTCGCCTGCCTTTGGCGGGGGACTGGTTTATGCGGCAAATGAATATGCGAAGATGGTGGCCATCGATCCGGGCAGCGGCAGCATAGTGTGGGAGGATAATTACTACCTTCCGGAAGTGTCGAGCCCAACATATAGCGGGGGCCTCCTGTTCATATCAACAACTTATGCACTGGTGGCTTGTTTCGATGCAAAAACAGGCGAACTGATGTGGGAATACGATACCGGCGATATATTCTACTCGTCTCCCATAGTGGCAGACGGAAGGGTTTACGTGACTGACATCAGGGGTGATACATACATATTCGAAATTGACAGGGAGCCGAAACTGGCCGCCACAAATTCCCTGGGTGAGGGGGTGTATACCGTTCCCGCCTTCGCCGATGGCAGGATATACATCAGGGGCGAGAAAAATCTTTACTGCATCGGCAATTAAAAGTCTGTAACAGAATGGAAGGACACGACAACGACATATATGCTGAGATTGACAAAATTATCTCCCTTTCGGGGAAGGATAAGAGTGCGGTGATCCCCATACTGCAGTCCATCCAGAACAGGTATAACTATCTGCCGCGGGAGGCGCTGAAAAGGGTGTGCAGCATATCGGATATTACGCCGGCCGAAATAACCGGGGTGGCAAGTTTCTATTCACAGTTCAGGTTTGAACCCGCAGGCAGGCATATCGTCAGGGTTTGTACCGGCACAGCATGTCATGTCAAGGGCGCGATGCTTGTGCGCGAGGCGATAGCAAGGCATATGAATCTTGCCCCCGGCGCATCGACCGACGAGAAGAGGCTATTCACCCTTGAAAATGTTGCCTGCCTGGGCTGCTGCACCCTGGCTCCCGTTGTGCAGATTGATGATATCACCTACGGCCATGTAAGCGCCCGGATGGCGGCGGGGGTGATGAAGGATTTTCTCAGCCGCGGCAGCAGCGGGAAAAAGCCAAAAGGGGTCATTGTACCCGGCGGTGATCTGCAGGGGGAGATACGGGTCGGCCTGGGCTCCTGCTGCATTGCCAGCGGAAGCAATGAAATAAAGGAGGCCGTGGAAGAGTCGGTAATGCGCGACGGGATAAACGTGAACATCAAGCAGGTGGGCTGTGTGGGCATGTGC
Organism: Bacteroidales bacterium; assembly: GCA_007135095.1. Lineage (GTDB taxonomy): Bacteria > Bacteroidota > Bacteroidia > Bacteroidales > PUMT01 > PXAP01. The sequence continues at coordinate 19,389 of SLJO01000048.1, forward strand.
CACCAGGTACCGCTGGTGGAGGTTGTCACAGAGGACAACGGTGCGACACAAACAAAGCTGTATGCAAAGGTGTCGCCCCCCGACATCACATCCATAGTCCGCCACCACTTCAGTCCGCCAAACCTTCTTACCCGCATCAAAAACAGCATAACCCGGCTTGCCGAAAACATACAGTCTGACGACCACTGGGAAGGGATAGAAAGATACTCGATCGATGTGCGCGAAAAACAGGTCGCCTCCTTCCTGGGCAACCAGCTGCCTATCGCCACCCGGCACAGGGGGGTGTCCGACCCCCTCGATATTGACGATTATATTGACAGGGGAGGATTCGCCGGATTGAACAGGGCGCTGACAATGGAACCCGGGGCAATCATCACAGCGGTCAGGGAAAGCGGCCTGAGGGGCAGGGGTGGCGCAGGATTTCCCGCGGGCGTGAAATGGGAAACAACCGCCTCCCAGCCCGGGGGCAGGAAAATACTCATATGTAACGGTGATGAGGGCGACCCGGGGGCTTTTATGGACAGGATGCTGCTTGAATCCTATCCTTTCCGTGTCATCGAGGGCATGACCATCGCTGCAAGGGCCATTGGTGCGAGGGAGGGAATATTCTATATAAGGGCTGAGTACCCCCTGGCAGTAAGGCGCATCGCAAGGGCCGCAGAAATTTGCAGCGAAAGGGGGCTGCTGGGTGATGACATCGGGGGCAGCGGCATGAGCTTTACTGTCACCATTAAGGAGGGCGCAGGTGCCTTTGTGTGCGGCGAAGAAACCGCCCTGATAGAATCCATAGAGGGCAGAAGGGGCTTCCCCAGGCCCAGGCCTCCCTTCCCGGCGGTGCGGGGCTTGTGGGGCATGCCCACATTGGTGAACAACACCGAGACATTTGCCATGGTGCCATATATTCTTGATCAGGGAGGCGAAAAATTTGCAGCCATCGGCACACCCGGGAGCACGGGGACAAAAGTTTTTGCCCTTGCCGGTAAAATAAGGCGCGGGGGCCTCATCGAGGTACCCATGGGGATAAGCATCAATGAGATAGTTGAAGAAATAGGGGGAGGCATTGCCGGTGGCAAAAAGTTCAAGGCGGTGCAGATAGGAGGCCCCTCGGGCGGCTGTATACCTCATTACCTTGGGGATATGGCGGTGGACTTCGGTTCGCTGATCGGGGCGGGCGCGATGATGGGCAGCGGGGGACTGGTGGTGCTGGATTCGGGTGATTGTATGGTGGATATGGCACGATACTTCCTCTCCTTCACCCAGTCTGAGTCGTGCGGCAAATGCACCTTCTGCAGGGTGGGCACAAGGAGGATGCTGAACATCCTTGACAGGCTCTGCAGTGGCAAGGCCGCTGCCGGCGAGCTGGAGGAGCTGGAAAAGCTGTCCCACCAGGTGAAAAAAGGAAGCCTGTGCGGTCTTGGCAGGACAGCGCCAAACCCGGTGCTCTCTACCCTGAAATATTTCCGCGATGAGTACCAGGCCCACCTGGAAGGCAGGTGCCCCACAGGAAAATGCAAGGATTTGATAACATATTATATTGACGATGAGTGCATAGGCTGCACCATCTGCTCGCAGCAGTGCCCGGTGGAGGCCATCGGGTTCAGGCCACATGAAAAGCATGATATTGACACTTCCAGATGCACCAAATGCGATATCTGCAGGGAGGCCTGTCCGGCGGGTGCGGTAAAGATCAGATAAGAAATGGTTAAACTCAAAATAGACAACAGGCAGATCACTGCCACAGAGGGAGCAACAATCCTTGAAGCCGCCCGTGCAGCCGGCATAGCAATACCTGCCATGTGCAACAACAGCGACTCAGGGCATTTTGCCTCGTGCATGGTTTGCCTGGTCAGCGAGAGGAACTCCGGGTCGATGCTCCCTGCATGCTCGGCCATGGCGGGCGGGGGAATGGATATAATTACCAGTGACCCCGCGATCGTTGAATCACGGAAAATGGCGCTGGAGCTGCTGCTTTCCGAGCATATCGGCGACTGTGAGGGGCCCTGCCGCGTTTCCTGTCCCGCCGGCATGGACATACCACTGATGAATACCTTCCTTGCCGCGGGAATGACCGACAAGGCCCTTGAAACGGTGATGAACCACATAGCCTTTCCCTCGGTACTGGGCAGGATATGTCCCGCTCCCTGTGAAGGGGCCTGTCACAGGAAAGGGATTGACGCCCCGGTAGCGGTCTGCGCACTAAAGCGGTTCGCCGGCGATAACGGAAAAAGAACTTTTACCCCCTCCCCTGCCAGGCAAGGCAGGGTTGCCATAGTCGGTGCAGGGATCGCGGGACTGTCGGCCGCATATTACCTGCGGCTAAAAGGCATATCCTGCGAATTGTTCGACAGCAGTCCCCTGCCCGGCGGTGCCCTGAGATACCTGGCCGGTGAAGGCAAACTGGACAGGAAGGTGCTGGAGGAAGAAATCAGCTTCATACTCGGTTCGGGGGTGCAGTTTCACCCGGGCACCACGGTTGACAAAAGCCGTTTTACCGAGCTTGCCCTCGGTTACGACGCCGTCGTGGTTGCAACGGGCAATTTTTCAGAAGACATATCACATTGGGGGCTCACCAATAACGGCAAGCAGGTGACCGTCGACAAACAAAGCCTGCAGACCAGCATCGCGAACGTATTTGCCGCGGGGAATGTGAACAGGAGCACCCGCCTGGCTGTCCGCTCCGCCGGACAGGGCCGGGAGGCAGCCTGCAGTATAGCCCGGATGCTGGAAGGGGGTGAGCCCGCCGGGCAGAGGCGGTTTAACTCCCGTGTCGGCAGACTGCGGCAGTCAGAACATGCCACCTTCATGAAAGAGGCCTCTGCCGTGGCGAGGCTTGAACCCTCAAACGGCAGGGGATACTCCCCCGGGGAAGCGGCCAGTGAGGCTGCCAGGTGCATGCATTGCGAGTGCCTGAAGCCCGAAGGCTGCACCCTGCGCGATCTGGCCGGCCGTTACGGCGCATCACAAAGAAGGTTCGGCTACGAGGAGAGAAAAACTATCAAAAAGAACAGTGAACACGACCTGCTGACCCATGAGCCGGGCAAATGCATTAAATGCGGCATCTGCGTCAGACTCTCAGCCGGGAACGGGGAGAAACCCGGCCTTGCCTACCTGGGCAGGGGTTATGACGTCGAGATAGCAGTTCCCTTCGGTGAGAGTATCAGCGGGGCGATAAAAAAGAGCGGGGCACTGCTGGCCCAATCCTGCCCCACCGGCGCACTCTCCCTTAAGGCGGGCAAAATCATAAAAATATGAATACTGAATCCACATACCACCGCAACCCTGCCACGGCGGCCCCGGGCCGCATGCATTCATTCACAGCCCCTTATTTGCTGTTGATTGCCCTGCTGGCCTGCCTGCCGGTTTACGCGACCAGCCAGGGAGAAGACGGATGGCAAAACTTCCGGGGGGATGCGCGGCTCACCGGCACCACCGGGCAGTCGATCCCGGCCGGTCCCAAACCGCTGTGGACATTCCAGGCCGGTGATGAGATAAAATCCTCGCCGGTGATTTATAACTCCCGCATTGTGATAGGAGCCGGCAACGGCATTGTTTATTGCCTGGGGATGGAAGGAAACCCGCTGTGGCAATATGACACCGGAAACACAATCGAGGCTCCTGCACTGATCAGCGGCAACAGGGTTTATGTAGGAAATCTCGGGGGCACCCTCTTCTGCCTGGACCTTTTGAGCGGGAAGGTGCTCTGGCGGTATGAATGCGACAACCAGATCATGGCCTCACCAAATATCTGGAACGGGGGTACCCGCGACATGATCCTGGTGGGCAGCTACGATTACTACCTGCATGCGGTTGATGCAGAAAACGGCAGTCCCCTCTGGAAGTATGAACTATACAACTACCTGAACTCCGCGGTAGCAATTGAAAATGACATGGCCGTTTTTGGCGGATGCGACGGCTACCTTCACAGGGTAGACCTTAACACGGGAGACCCGCTGCCGGAGATCGAAATAGCCAGCTACGTGGCCGGCTCGCCTGCCCTGGAATATGGCACAGCCTTTATAGGCGATTATGACGGGGTGTTCACCGCGGTCGATTACCTGGAAGGAGAAATTTTATGGACCTGGCAGGATACCGAAAGAAACCTGCCCTTCGTCTCCTCGCCGTCAATTCACGGCAACAGGGTGATAATCGGAAACAGGGACAGGTTTGTTTACAGCCTTGATAAAAGGACCGGGAAAATACAATGGAAGACAAACACGGGAAGCCGGGTTGATGCCTCCGCCGTAACAGACGGCCAAAGGGTTCTGGTGGCAAATATGAGGGGTGATATATTGTTGCTTGATATTGAAACGGGCTTGAGATTATGGACCTTCGAGACCGGCAGCCCGGTTTCAGGAAGCCCGGGGGTATCGGAAGGCAAAATCATTATCGGCACCAGCGACGGCACCCTCTGGTGCTTTGGCGGGTAAGCCCGGGAGCAGTGATTCATAAGGCACATTTATCAAAATAAATAAAAATAATGAAGATAGTTCATATCATCCCCGGGTCAGGAGGCAGTTTTTACTGCGGTAACTGCCTGCGCGACAGCAAGTATTTTGATTCGCTCAGGAAGCTGGGCCATGATGCACTGAAAGTGCCGATGTATCTCCCCTTGTTTGAAAATGACATGATCAACGGCCAGGTGCCTGTTTTCTATGGCGCAGTGAACCTGTACCTGAAGCAGGCATACCCCTTTTTCAGAAATGCCCCAAAATGGCTTAACAATGTGCTCAATACCAGGCCCGTGCTTAAGCAGGCGGCAAAAATGGCAGGATCAACAAGGGCGGCCGGCCTGGAGGATATGACAATTTCGATGCTGATGGGCGAACACGGAAACCAGGCCAGGGAGCTTGAGGAGCTGACAAAATGGCTCGAGGTGCATTTCAGGCCTGATATTATCCATCTCTCCAATGCCCTTTTGCTCGGTCTTGCGGGCAAACTCAGGAAACGGCTGGGCATTCCCGTGTTGTGCAGCCTCCAGGATGAAGATGTATGGGTTGATGTGATGTCGGCGGGAAACCGGGAAAGGGTGTGGCAGCTTATGGGAGAAAAAGCACAGGACATTGAAGCCTTTGTTTCGGTAAGCCATTATTTCAGCAGGCTGATGACAGAGAAAATGAAGCTGGACAGTGGCCGGCTGCATACGCTGCACCTGGGGGTGGACCCGGATGATTATCAGTTCATCAATTCAGCCGGCAAGGAAAGGGCTATTGGCTTTCTTTCACGTATGAACCGGGAAAACGGACTGGATATTCTTGTCGATGCATTCATCCTGCTCAAAGGTGACAGCAGAAACAAGGATGTAAAGCTGTATATTAGTGGCGGCAGCACCGGCGATGACGCTGCATTTGTTAAAGCTCAGAAAAACAGGATCATGGGGGCGGGCATAAGCCAGGACGTGATTTTCCTTGAGAACTTTGAAAATGAGCACCGGCATATCTTCTTTGAAAGGGTATCGGTGCTTTCGGTTCCGGTGCGCGGGGGAGAGGCCTTCGGGATCTACCTGGCCGAGGCAATGGCCAGCGGCATACCGGTGGTGCAGCCGGCCCTGGGAGCCTTCCCGGAGATTATTGAGGCAACCGGCGGTGGACTCACCTACAGAGGAAATACCCCCGGGGAGCTTGCCGGCAGTCTTGAAAAACTACTTTCCGGCAGGGAGTTATTATCGGTGATGAGCATCAATGCCAGGAAGGGTGTTGAAGAGAAGTTCAACATCAACACCCAGGCAGCACTGCTGGCTGATATTTACAAGGGGTTAATATAACCAGCGGCCTTATGCAGCCCTGAAGGCGCCCGCCGTTAAGGCGGTCTGGAACGATAATCAGAATTAAGTTTATTTCTATGCTCCTGAGAGTTAACGACATATCGAAATCATACAAAAGCCGGTTTGGCAGGACCATCCGTGAGGTGCTTCGCGAAACCTCCCTTGTGCTGGAAAAGGGTGAAAAAATAGCTGTTGCAGGACCATCGGGATCAGGCAAAACCACCCTTTTGAACCTGATAGGGGCACTGGATTTTCCCGATCAGGGAGAAATAATTTTTAATGGCAAACCGCTTTCCGGCATGACTGCAAAACAGCTGGCAGGATTCAGGAACCGGGAGATCGGTTTTATATTCCAGTCCCATCACCTCCTGCCCCAGCTTACCCTGTGGGAAAATATTCTTGTGCCCGTGCTGCCGGGCAATGAACCCAGAAAACTGGTTTACAGGCGGGCCGCAGAGCTGCTGAAAGAGACCGGATTGTGGGAGATTCGCCACCAGAAGCCGGGCGAGCTTTCCGGCGGTGAATGTCAGCGCACGGCGGTGGTCAGGGCGCTGATCAACCGTCCCTCGCTGGTGCTTGCCGATGAACCAACAGGCTCGCTCGACAGCGAAAATGCCAATATGCTTATCGACCTGCTTGTCAGGCTGGGCACAAAGGAGGAAAGCGCAATGGTGGTGGTAACCCATTCCATGGAGATCGCCTCGGGGATGGATAAAATATACAACCTCGGCAGCGGGAAACTAAAAAGGGCCGTCCCCGGGCAGGGCCGCAAGGAACAGGGAGCACCGGAACAAGACAAAGATGCCTGATCATGAACCTTAGTAAACTTACAATACGTTCATTTTATCACTATTTCGGGGCAAACATAATGGCTGCCGCGGGTCTTGCCGTTGCAACAGCCGTAATTACAGGGGCATTTATAACAGGCGACTCGCTGAGCCATTCGCTGGAAAAAACCGTTATCATGAGGCTGGGCAATATCAGCCATTCGGTCACGGCCGGCGAAAGGCTGTTTACCATGGAAATGGGCAACAGGTTTGCGCAGATCAGCGGCCTGCCGGTTTCGGGGGGCCTGGTGGCTCAGGGCATGGCTGCCGCCGAAGGAGGCGGCGCGGAAAGGCTCAACAGGATCCAGGTGATCGGGGTGGACAGTGCGTTCAGCCGGCTGCTGGGCACGGGCTTCCAATACTCCGGCAGGGGGCCCGGAGAGGTTGTCATAAGTGAGAACATGGCCCGCCGGATGAATCTTCAGGCAGGCGATTTTTTCCAGCTCAGGATGAAAAGGACAGGGCTGATACCAATGAACACCCCCCTGGTATCGGATGCCGACCAGACCGTTGCCCGGAGGGTCAGGGTGGCGGCTGTGGCAGGGGACGGCGATTACGGACGGTTTAACCTGCAGGTTTCACAGACTGCCCCCTTCAATGTCTGGGCCGATATAGGCTGGCTTAATATGGTGATGGGGCTCGAAGGGATGGCCAATATCCTCTTTATTGCATCCCCTGCATCTGAAACCGCCGATCTGCATCGCTTCCTGGAGGGCTCCTGGGATATTGAAGATGCCAATCTCACCCTCAGCCGGATACCGGGAGAAGAGAGGCTTGCAATAAGCTCGGAAAGGGTTTTTATTGAAGATCACTTATCCTCGGGCCTCACCGGCCTGTTCCCGCAAAGCACTGCGTTCCTCACCTATTTTGTGAACTCCATTGAAAAGGCTGGGAACAGCACGCCCTACTCATTCGTTACTGCCGGCAGCCGCTACTTGCTGGAGGACCATGAAACCGTTATCAGCCGGTGGCTGGCCGATGACCTTTCGGCGGGTGTTGGCGACAGCCTGTTGATGCGCTACTGGGAAACAGGTGCGCTCCGCGAACTGAAGGAAAATAAAACCTGGCTTGTTGTGAAGGGCATCGCAGAGATGGAGGATGTCGCCCCCGACAGTGTGCTGATGCCCCATCTGCCGGGATTATCCGACGCCGGGAACTGCAGGGACTGGGACACGGGTGTGCCCGTGGAGCTGGGGAGGATAAGAGGCAAAGATGAACTTTACTGGGATGAATACAGGGGAACACCAAAGGCCTACATTTCCCTTTCCCTCGGGCAGCAGTTATGGACCAACAGGTTCGGAAATCTCACGTCGGTATGGCTGCCCGGGGAGATGGATGACCCGGTGGAGGTGCGCGAGGTGATCAGATCGGCTGTAAGCCCGTCACAGTCGGGCTTCAGGGTGAATGAGCTGCGGGAGCGCGGACTGGAGTCGGCCGCTGGTGGCGTCGACTTCGGCATGCTGTTCGGGGGTCTCGGCTTTTTTGTGATGCTGGCCGGCGTCATGCTTTTTTTCCTGCTGCAGCTTTATAATATGGAAAAACGGGCTGACCAGATCAGGCTCTTTTCCTCCCTTGGATACCCGCCTGGGCTGATCAGGAAAATATACCTTGGCGAGGGAATGCTTGTGGCCATGGCGGGAACACTATCGGGACTTCTGCTGGCAGTGCTCTACGGGAAAATGGTCCATTGGGCACTCTCGGGAATGTGGCAGGATATAGTGCGCACAGGTGTGCTGGAGATGGTGGTGAAACCCCTTTCACTGCTCACCGGCTTTACAATCGGCATCTCAATCGCCTTCCTGGTTATCATCCTCAGCATTAACCGGTATGTTCTTAAAAAACCCCGCTCCGGCACTGACGCGGCAGGGGAAAAGGGAAAATCACGCTGCGGCGCATTGCAAAATACACGGCACAGGATCCTGGGCAGGCATATCGCCGCAGCGCTGCTGACCCTGGGGGGAGCAGTGATACTGCTCAGGCAGCTTGTATGGGTTGCGGGCTGGGATCCTGCAGGCTTTTTTTTCGCCGGGGGACTGCTGGTTCCAGCCTTTCTGCTTTTCCTCGATGCCCTGCTGCTCCGGCTGGAAGATAAAAATTACGGTCATGTAAGCATGACAATGCTGGGCATGAAGAACCTGGTAAGGAACCGCACCCGCAGCCTTTCGGTCATCATACTGCTTGCGCTGGGTATATTCACCGTAATAGCCACCGGTTCGCACCGCAAGGATGCGGCAGCCTCCCAGACACACTCCACCGGCGGAACGGGAGGCTTTCTCTTTGTAACAGAAGTCACCGTGCCGGTTCTTTATGACCTTAACAGCAGGGAGGCTCAACTGGATTTCAACATACCCCCCGGCCTTAACTTCGTGCAGTTCATGGCCAGCTATGCGGATGATGCCAGCTGCCTGAACCTTAACCAGGTGGCCAATCCCCGGATCCTATCTGTCAACCCTTCACTGCTGAGCGGAAGGTTCAGTTTTGCCAGGGGCGCTGACCGGCCCGGCGGGGAGGATCCCTGGCAGAGCCTGGAGGCTGAGATTGCAGGCAGCCAGGCCGGCGGCAGCCCCATTATCCCTGCCATTGCCGATCAGGCAGTGATACAATGGGGACTGGGCAAGAGGGTTGGCGACACGCTGACCTATACTGATGAAAGAGGCGAAGAGCTCAGGCTTCTGCTGGTGGGGGGACTGGCGAATTCGGTGTTCCAGGGCAATGTTATCATCGCCGAAAAGCATTTCCTGAGACATTTCCCGGCTACCAGCGGAAGCAGCTTTTTTTTGGTGGAAGGGGCACCCGAAAGCCAGGATCTCATCAGCGAGGAGCTTGAGTTCATATTCCGCGACCACGGCTGGGAAATGGAAACGGCGGCCGGCCGCCTCAACAGGTTCAATACAATTGAAAATACTTACCTGGGGATATTCATGGTGCTCGGTGCGCTGGGCTTGTTGCTGGGTGTGGTGGGCATTTCTGTCGTGATGGCCCGCAGTATCATGGAAAGAAAAAATGAGATCGCCCTGTACATCTCGCTTGGCTATACAAGAACGCAAATTACGGGGATCATGGTAAGGGAGTACGCGGCCCTCCTTGTCCTCGGACTTGCAGCAGGAGTGCCCCCTGCACTCATTGCCGGCCTCCCTTCACTTTCAGGCAGCCAGTCGGCCAGTCCTGCATTCCCTGCCTTTCTGGCAGCAGCCATCTTTTTGAACGGAATGTTCTGGATAGTAATAACTGCAAGGCTGCTGATAAAAAAGGGCGGCATCGTCACAGCCCTGAGAAACGACTGACGCCTGTTCATCCCATATCCTTTATCCGTATAATTATGGCTGCCGGCCCTGTGCAGGCGATTCTCCTTTTTTGCCGGTCCCTGCGGATTCCTGCAACGATGGTTCAACTTTCTGTATTTATGCCGGGTGCATCACTGCATCATGGCCGGGCGGCAGGGATTCGAGGCGGGTGATTGAACAATTTTACTGCTTTTCACCTTGTTGTATAAAGACAAAGATTATGGAAATCGGAATAACAACGTTCGCGGAAAATACCCCCGACCCCTCCACAGGGAAGTTGCTCGACCCGCAGGAAAGGATGGCTAACCTGATCGAGGAGGTTGTCTTATCAGATCAGCTCGGACTCGATGTGTTCGGCATCGGAGAGCACCACAGGCCCGACTTTATTGTTTCTTCCCCGGCGGTGGTACTTGCCGCTGCAGCCGTCAAAACCAGGAACATTAAGCTTACCAGTGCAGTGACCGTGCTTAGCTCCGATGATCCTGTCCGTGTCTACCAGGATTTCGCCCATATTGACCTGCTTTCCCGGGGCAGAGCGGAGATAATGGCGGGTCGCGGTTCATTCACCGAATCTTTTCCGCTCTTCGGATACGACATGAAGGATTATGACACCCTGTTTATTGAAAAGCTGGAATTGCTGATGGAGCTGAATAAAAATGAAAAACCAACATGGAAAGGAACCCACAGGGCCCCTCTGGATAATCGCGGCGTCTATCCCAGGCCGTTTGTCAGGCAACTGCCCCTCTGGATAGCAGTGGGCGGCACGCCCGGGTCGGTGATCAGGGCGGCAAATTATGGTTTACCAATGGCCCTGGCTATTATCGGGGGCATGCCTGAACGGTTTGTTTCATTTACAGACCTTTATAAAAACCATTACCGGCAGTCAGGGCACGACCCGGAAAATCTGCAGCTGGCTATTAACTCGCACGGATATATTGCCGATGATTCTCAGAAAGCCGCCGACGAATTCTATGGCCCCTATGCCCTTGTGATGAACAGGATCGGTCGGGAGCGCGGCTGGCCCCCGATGAACAGGGAGCACTTTGAAATGATGCGGTCGCCCGGAGGTTCACTGCTGGTGGGAAGCCCAGGGCAGGTTACAGACAAAATTCTCTTCGAGCATGAGCTCTTCGGAAATACCCGGTTCCTTTTGCACATCAGTGTGGGTACGCTGCCTCATGCCAAAGTGATGCGCGCCATTGAACTGCTGGGCACCGTGGTGGCCCCCGGGGTTAAAAAGGCAGTGGGAAAAACCTAGGTCAGCAGGTATCCCGCCAGATCCTGCTGCCTTATGGTTTGCTGGGCGCCGGTCTTCATGTCCTTTACAGTAACGCTGCCTTCCATGGTTTCCTTTTCCCCGATAAGGGCAACAAAAGGAATATTGCGGTTATTGGCGTACTGCATCTGCTTTTTCATTTTTGCATCACCGGGATAAAGCTCTGCACTAATGCCCGACCGGCGGAACTCTTTGAGCAGCTTCATGCAGACCTTTGCCGCGGAGGGACCAAAATTTACGAACATCAGTCTGGTAGCCGAAGCAACATCTTCGGGAAAGCTCCCTGTTTGCGCAAGCACATCATAAATACGGTCGGCACCGAAGGATATCCCCACCCCTGAAAGTCCGGGAAGGCCAAAGACCCCGGTAAGGTCGTCATACCGGCCGCCGCCGCAAATACTGCCGATCTCCACATCGGCCGATTTCACCTCGAAGATGGTCCCGGTATAGTAATTGAGTCCCCGTGCCAGTGCCACATCAAACACAGGCATATGTTTCAGATCAAGGTCTTCAAGCAGGTCAAGGACTTGCTTCATTTCATCTGTCCCGCCCCGCCCGGTATCGCTGTCGCGGAAAAGATCAAAAAGGGCATCCAGCTTTTCATTGTTGCTGCCTTTCATTTCTATTACAGGCCTGAGCCTGGCAATGGCGCCGGCGGAGATCCCCTTCTCCTGCATCTCGCTGCAGACTGCATCAATGCCGATCTTATCGAGCTTGTCCATGGCAACGGTCATTGCCGTCAGCTTCCGGGGCTCGCCTATGATCTCAGAAATGCCGGTCAGTATTTTCCTGTTGTTAAGCTTGATTACGGCATTCATGCCAAGCCGGGTAAAGACATCGTCAATTATCTGGGCCATCTCAACTTCGTTAAGCAGGGAATCGCTCCCGATAATATCGGCATCACACTGGAAGAATTCCCGGTAGCGGCCTCTCTGGGGCCTGTCAGCCCTCCATACCGGCTGGATCTGGTAGCGCTTAAAGGGGAAAGTCAGCTCATTACGGTGCTGCACCACGAAGCGTGCAAAGGGCACGGTAAGGTCATACCTGAGCCCGCGGTCACAAATCATATTTGCAAGCCTGCCACTGTCGGTGCAGGGATTCTCCCCCGGGGGCAGCTTGCCCAGGAAGTCACCTGAATTGAGGATCCTGAAAAGCAGTTTATCCCCTTCCTCGCCGTATTTGCCAAGCAGCGAAGAGAGGTTCTCCATGGCAGGTGTCTCAATGGGAACATAGCCATAAAGATCAAAAACATTTTTTACGGTGCTGAAAATATGGTTCCTTCCGGCCATTTCTGCCGGCAGAAAATCTCTTGTTCCTTTAGGTACCGAAGGTTTATGGGACATGTACAAGGTATTTTATTTGGATTGCCAAAGATAGCATTTATTAATAAAAGCCGTTTCCTGGCAAACAGGTCACGGCACAAACCCATCTCTCTTAATGTTTCATGCCTTCGGGTGGCGGGCTATGTCTGGTCGATGAACCTTATGCTGAGGGGATATCTGTAACGGACGCCCTCATTGGCTTTTATTGCCGCAACCACGGTTATTATAATGCTGAAGAAAAACAGAGCTATCAGCAGGGGGATACCAATCAGAACAAAAATCAGTATAAATCCGGCCAGGTAGTAGATCAGCATCGATATCTGGAAATTGATGGCCTCCCTGCCCTGGTGGTCGACAAGGGGATACTGGTCCTTCTTGATTGACCACACAACAACAGGCCCTATAATATTTCCAAAAGGAATAATAAATCCGGCAAATGCGCTCAGATGGCAAAACATTGCCCATATTCGTTCATTTTGTGAGTTTTCGTCAATACGTTCCATTTTTTCAGGTTTTGGTTAGTCAACTGTATGATCATATATCAGCCTGATATGAGTTTTTTGTACCTTATCCGGCCGGGCCCTGCATCGCCCAGTCTTTTGCGCCGGTTTTCCTCATATTCCGAGTAGCTTCCCTCAAAAAAATAAACCCTGGAATCACCTTCAAAGGCCAGGATATGCGTGGCTGTTCTGTCCAGAAACCACCTGTCGTGCGAAATGATTACGGCGCAGCCGGCAAAGTTCTCCAGTCCCTCCTCAAGAGCCCTGAGGGTGTTGATATCAATATCGTTGGTGGGCTCATCCAGCAGGAGCACGTTGGCGTTCTCCTTCAGGGTAAGGGCAAGGTGAAGCCGGTTACGCTCGCCTCCTGAGAGAACACCGCATTTTTTTTCCTGATCGGCACCGGTAAAATTGAACCTGGCAACGTATGCGCGTGCATTCATTGACCTTCCGCCCAGATGTACAAATTCACTGTTACCGGATATTACCTGGTAAACTGTTTTTTCAGGGTCAATGGCAGCATGTGCCTGATCGATATAAGCGATCCTGGCTGTTTCACCAATTGCAAAGCTTCCCTTGTCGGGCTTTTCGGCGCCGGTTATGATCCTGAACAATGTGGTCTTCCCGGCCCCGTTGGGTCCTATCACGCCCACTATACCCGCCGGCGGCAGCATGAAGTCAAGATCCTCAAACAGCAGCCTGTCCTGGTAACCCTTGGCCATGTTCCTTGCTTCAATGACCTTTTCGCCCAGGCGGGGACCATTGGGGATAAAAATCTCCAGCTTCTCTTCTTTTTGCCTTACATCTTCATTTAAAAGCCTGTCATATGCCGACAGCCTTGCCTTCGCCTTTGCATGGCGGGCCTTGGGGGCCATGCGCACCCACTCAAGCTCCCTTTCAAGGGTTTTCTGCCTTTTCCCGGCAGTTTTCTCCTCCATGGCCAGACGTTTTGACTTCTGCTCAAGCCAGGAGGAATAGTTTCCTTTCCAGGGTATGCCTTCTCCCCTGTCGAGTTCAAGTATCCAGCCGGCGACATTATCAAGGAAATACCTGTCGTGGGTGATGGAAATCACAGTACCCTTGTATAGTTTCAGGTGTTGCTCCAGCCAGCTTACCGATTCGGCATCAAGGTGGTTTGTCGGTTCATCCAGCAGAAGGATGTCGGGTTCCTCGAGCAGCAAACGACACAGTGCCACCCTTCGGGCCTCGCCGCCCGAAAGGGTGGTTACAGGACTCTCGCCCGGGGGGCAACGCAGTGCATCCATAGCCCGTTCAAGCTTGCTTTCCAGGTCCCAGCCGTTGAGGTTGTCTATTTTCTCGGTCAGTTCGCCCTGCTTCTCGATAAGCCGGTTCATTTCCTCATCTTCCATTGGCTGGCCAAAACGATCGTTGACCTGTTCATAATCCCTTAGCAGGCCGGCGAGTTCACTGACTCCCTCCATGACATTTTCCCTGACTGTTTTCTGCTGATCAAGCAAAGGCTCCTGCTCGAGCATTCCCACGCTATAGCCGGGCGAGAATACAACCTCGCCATCATAAGCCTTTTCCTTTCCCGCAATAATCCTGAGAAGGGTGGATTTACCCGAACCGTTAAGCCCGATAATGCCTATTTTGGCTCCATAGAAGAAGGAGAGGTAAATATTGTTCAATACCTTCTTTTGCGGCGGATAGGTCTTGCCCACACCAACCATGGAAAAAATCACTTTCTTGTCTTCGCTCATAAAATATGCTGTATTTAGGTTAGTTTCTTACACTCGGCGCCGCTGATTCAGCCCTTTGAGCCCCCGTGGTCATGCGTGTATTGCGGCAATCCTTCAAAAATACACTGGTAAGGCAGGCTAAGGCCGGTTAGCAACGTCCATTTTTTGCGCTGATAAAGTTAAAATTAATTAATTGTAACTGAAAAAAACAGAATATCGCGGCAAAGGTGAAACAAAACCTGGTGATTTTTTGTAAAAGCAGGCAGCCGAACCCCATGAAAAAGGAGAAAATTTATAATTAAATATTTTTACAGAACTATACCATATGCTTATCGCAGAATTTCTTATTTTTGGATGATCCTAAAAACCGACATTTAACTCCGGGGTTTTTGCCTTTGGGCCACGATTCCCCAAAACAGTGCCTTAAATGAAGCTTTTCAACAAGATAGTAAATTATTTGTGCTCAGGGCTTCAGGGCAGGTGTGAGGAAAATGTTATCAGCAATATATTATTCATTACCCTGCTGACTCTTGCCGGTTCCGGCTTTTTTATCATTTTCGGTTCTTTTGCCCTTGCCAGGGGAGAATTTATTCATGGCCTGATTTCAATAGCAGCCTCTTTTTTATTGCTGGCCAGCATTCACTGGGTAAAAAAAACCCTTAAATATTCTTTGGCTGCCAGATTCAACCTGACGCTGATAATTTTTGTCCTGCTTTTCATGCTTGCCTTCGGAAACAATGGCGAAACCGTGGTCATCTGGTTTCCTGTCATCCCCGTGCTGGCTGTATTTATTCTTGGAAACAGGAAAGGCGCCCTGGTGTCGCTGTCCTTCCTGCTGGTCACTGTTATCTTTTTCATGCTTCCCGACAGTTATTCGGCTATCCAGCAGCACAACCCGCAACTGATCACCAGGTTGCTGGGCCTTTACACGGCACTTTACGCCATAGGCTCCATAGTCGAGTATTACCGGGTCGATCACCTTCGTTCAATTGAGCTTGAAATGCTTGAAGCCAAAAACGAGACCAGGCTCAAGGAATCTTTCATATCAAAACTCTCCCATCAGATACGAACCCCGCTGAGTAATATAATGCTTGTCGGCCATATGGTCAACAAGGTCAGTCTTACCGACGAACAGCGCGATATGATGGAAACCATCATAGCCTCGGCCAATAACCTTGTATCCACAATCGAAAGTATTGCAGAAATTGCCGAGGTGGATATTGAAAGCAAGAAGACCCTGCACAATACCGGGTTTAACCTGCATGCCGCGATAAGCAGCACTATCAGGCTTTTCACCGTGCAAAAGGAACCGGTGGTTGATTTCACCCTTTCAGTTGACGAAGCCCTTAGGACAAAAACCCTCAAAGGTGATCCTGTCCTTCTCAAACAAATATTCCTTAACCTGATTGAAGCAGTGCTGAAGAATAAAAAACCCGGCAGAATCAATATCAGCATAGCTGCAAATATTCACAGCCAGGACGCAGATACTGCTGAGGTAAGATTCGAGATAAAAACAAACAAGCCGGTTAAGCTCCCGCAGGCCGGCATGGAAACAAATAAATATAACAGCAGCCTCACTGTTCAGCACTACACCAGGCATATCAACAACCTTGACCTGAATATTGCAGGAAAAATAATTATGCAGATGAGCGGGAAACTGCGTTTGCTAAGGACCCAGGACAAAAACCTTGTTTTCCTCTTTACCCTGCCTTTCATGGTCGATTACTCCGCCAATGGCGGCACGCGGGAAGAAGACGGGAAAGCAACCGTTCAGATTGCACCGGGCTCACATGAGAAATTAACGGATGTCAATCTCCTGCTTGTAGAAGACAATACCATAAACCAGAAAATAGTTGTGCTAAGCCTTAAAAACTATATAAAAAATATTGATGTGGCAAACAATGGCAAGGAAGCACTCGATAAATTCGGCACATCCAGGTATGATATCATACTGATGGATGTACAGATGCCTGTGATTGACGGATTCCTGGCCACGAAAAAAATCCGTGAAATAGAAGCAACCACCAATTCCCATACCCCCATTATTGCCATAACGGCCAATGCCCTGCACGGCGACCGCGAGAAATGCCTGGATGCCGGCATGGATGACTACATAAGCAAGCCTTTCCAGGTGGAGGTGCTGGTAGAGAAAATCAAGCAGCTTTTGTTCAGGGAATAGTCCCGCTGCCCGGAGCAACTATGCCTCCTGTTCATCGCCAAGCCCGGGCCTCACCCCCATAATAAGGATGTCATCAACCTGTTCATGTACACCCATCCAGCTGACAATGCTTTGATCCAGCAGCTCCATCTGCCTGCTTGCCGGCAGTGTATGAATATTCAGCAGGAGGTGCCTGAAGCGCCGGTATTTGAATTTTTTGCCTTCTTCTCCCCCGAACTGGTCAGGATAACCGTCGGAGAAGAGGTAGATCATGTCGTTTTTCTGAAGCTTCAGGCTGTGGTTCTCGAACTTCTCATCATTAATGTCCTCCATCAGTCCGACCGAAAAACGGTTCCCCTTGATCTCAATGACCGAATTATTCCTGACAAGGTACAGGGGTGAAAATGCCCCTGCAAATTCAAGCCTGGAATTCTTTTTGTCAATAACACAAAATCCGATATCCATGCCATCCCTGAACGAAAAATCCTTGTCTTCCCCCTGTTTGAAAATGCCGGAGAAGTCATCGTTCAGCATATTAAGTATTTCGGAAGGCCTGGAAATTCCCTTTACATTGATGATGTTCCTGAGAAGCTCATACCCTATTATCGACATGAATGCCCCGGGCACGCCATGCCCGGTACAGTCTATTACGGCAAGGAAGACCCTGTGATCAATCTGGTTTACCCAGTAGAAGTCGCCGCTTACAATATCCTTTGATTTGTAATAGACAAATGATTCGGGAAACAGCGTTGCGAAATGGCTGGAGTTTGGCATCATGGCCAGCTGTATCCGCTTTGCATAATTGATGCTGTCGGTAATATTATTGTTCTTTAATGTAAGCTCCTCTTTCTGACGCGATATCTCGGCCGAAGCAAGTTCCTTTTCCCGGAGCAACAGGTTGGCATTACGCAGGCGGCTGGTGCTGTAGAGGACAGTTAAATAAATGGCGAATACGGTAATTATGGCATAAAGGATCCATGCGTAGACAGACTGCCACCAGGGCGTCTGCACGATAATCTTCAGTGCCAGTCCCTCTTCATTCCACACGCCGTCGTTGTTGGAGCCCCTGACCCTGAAAATGTAGGTGCCCGAAGGTATCCTGGAGTAATTGGCTATACGCCTGTTGCCCGGGTATTTCCAGTTATCTTCAAGCCCCTCGAGCTTATATGCGTATTTGTTCTTACCCGGCCTTGTGAAATCAAGGGCCGCAAATTCGATGCTTACCGAGTTCTGATCATGGGGGAGCACTATTTCATTTTTCCCCTTTACGTTAATGACCCTTGTTCCCTGGGGAGAAGAAACTTCGAATGAGGTAAGCACCAGGGTGGGAATTGTGTGGTTCAGTTCTATCTCATCGGGGAAGAACGCATTGAGCCCTGCCACACCGCCAAAAAACAACTCCCCGTTATGGCTTCGGAAACTTGCCCCGAGATTGAATTCATAACTTTGCAGTCCGTCAGCCACATCATAAACGGATATATCGAGGCTGACCGGGTCAAACCTTGCAAGCCCGTGATTGGTGCCCAGCCATAAATGGCCGGCATTATCTTCAAGTATTGAATATATAAGGTTGTTAGGCAGCCCTTCCATTTCAGAAAAAACGATAAATGACCCGGTACCGGGGAAAAAACGGTTAAGGCCGGCCACCGACCCAACCCACAGGTTCCCTGAGGAGTCCTGATGCAGCGAGGTAAGTTCGTTGTTGCTCAGACTGAAACGCCCCATCGAGGGATCCCTGTGGAAATTCATGAATTTTCCTGTTTCCCGGTTCAGCCGGCTCAGTCCCCCTGCTGTTGCAACCCATATATACCCTTCCCTGCACTCAATGATATCATTTGCCTGGTCGGAAGCGATGCTGGCAGTATCACGGGGATTGTGGTAATAGCTGGTCAGGCTGTCTCCCCTGAATGAATGCAGGCCATGCCTCGTGCCTACCCACATGGTCTGCCGTGAATCCTCATAAATGCAATATACCCTGTTTGAGTTGAAAACAAGGCAGTCCTCCTTGTTGGACGAGGGGCAGAAAGATTCAAAACCGGGCCGTTCCCCCCTGTATATTTCCAGTCCGTCCCTGGTGCCCAGAATTATCCGTCCCATGGAATCCCTGAATATTACATGTATAAAATCATTTGATATCAGCCGGTCCCTTTGTGAAGAATTGCTTGAGTAATGTGTTACCTCGCCGGTAAGACGGTCAAGGTTAAAAAGGCCTCCCCCCCATGTTCCTATCCACAGGTTATTATTGCCTGCCTGGTTTACTGATGCTATGAAGGTTGATGCCCTCGGCGCCTCGGGCATGTAGTCATGTATGCGGTAGGTGGTGAATTTGTTTTTTGCATCCACCATATACAGTCCGTCGAAGGTCCCTATCCACAGATTCCCGGACCGGTCTTCAAGAACAGCGGATGTTTCCAGGTCAGAAAAAAGGGCTGATACACTCTCCTGGCTGAAGGAGGAAAACTGGCCTTTATCGGGTGAAAAAGTGTACAGTCCGCCATCGGTAGCCACCCAGACGGTTCCTTTTTTATCTTCTGAAATGGAATTTATGCTGTTTATCCTCGACCGCATGCCCGGGGGATGATGAGTATGAAAAGAACTGAAACTTCCCTTATCGGCGTCAAAGATATTCAACCCGTTTTGTGTTCCCACCAAAAAGTACCCGTCAGCGGTTTCATAAAGGGCCTGCACGTTATCATTGCTTATGGAACCTGGAGTTGACGGATCGTGGTAATACCTGGTAAATTCTTCACTATCCCTGTTGAAAAAGAACAGCCCGTCCTTTGAACCTGCCCATAACCTGTCCTTTGTATCCTCATATATAGTAAAATAATTGTTGCCGGAAATATAATTGAGCTCATCATTGTAGTGCAAAAACCGGGTAAAGACGGCGGTTTCAGGATCCAGCCTGTCAATGCCCCACTGGGTTTTCAGCCATATCACACCACTCCTGTCCTGGTAAACGCAGTAAATGTTATTACTGCTTATGGATTCAGGATTGTCAGGGTCATGCCGGTAAGCGAGGAAAGTGCCGGCGGTCCTGTCAAATTTATTCAGGCCGTCCTGGGTGCCGGCCCAGATATTACCGTCCCTATCCTCAATGACCGACTGTATATTGCTGTTGGAAAGTGAAGAAGGATCAGATGGCTGATGACGGTAAACTACAAACTCGTAACCGTTAAACTTGTTCAGTCCGTCCTGTGTCCCGATCCACAAAAAACCGTAGGAATCCTGTATTATCGTATTAACCGATATCTGCGACAGGCCATGTTCGAGGCCGTAGCGGTAGGTCCGCCAGTTATCCTTTGCCGCCGTTAAGCGCGGCAGCATGCCAAAAGCAACCAGAAACACCAGGAATAGCCTGCTCAGCGCATAAACAACGAAATCCCGTTGTAATAACTTTTTATTCAGCAGTTCTGGATTGGTCATATTAACGATAAATACCAGGAATGGTTTACCGGTCAGCTATCCTGTTATTGTAACCGCTAATTTAATATTTCTTCTGTACACAGCAACAGCAGGGAAATAAAAAAACCGGCCAGGCAGGACCGGTATGTTCCAGCGCCCGGCAGGAATCACATTCCGGCCTGCTCCTTAAACCATTCCAGCGGGTGCGAGGTGGGTCTTTCGATGGGCATGCCATAGGCCCTGTCCCACAGGAGCTGGGCAAGAACCCCCAGCGACCTGGATACCCCGAAAAGACAGGTATAGAACTCAAATTCCTTGATGCCATAATGAAGCAGAAGGACACCGGAACCGGCATCCACATTCGGCCATGGATTCTTGATCTTCTGCACGCTGCCCAATACCTCGGGAACAACCTCAAAAAGGCATTCCACTGTCCTGAACAACGCGTCGCCGGGAAGGTATTTTTTCCCGAACTCAAACTGCGCGGTGAACCGCGGATCTGTTTTCCTTAGTACCGCATGCCCGTATCCTGGTATTACCTTGCCTTCATTAATCTGCCGGATAACATAATCACGGATTTTAACTTTGTCGTCGCAGGAGTAGCCGATTTCCTTTTGCATGGCAAGCACCCATCTTATAACCTCCTGATTGGCAAAGCCATGCAATGGGCCTGCAAGTCCGGTCATGCCGGCTGCATAGGAATAATAGGGATTGCTGAGGGCAGATCCGACAAGGTGACTGGTATGGGCGGAAACATTTCCGCCTTCATGATCGGCATGCAGGAACATGTACAGCCTCATCAGCCTGAATACTTCAAGGGTATCGTAGCCCATCATATGGGCAAGATTTGCCGCCCAGTCGAGCGATTTATCGGGTTCAATCTGCTTGTTGTCATGATACATCCTGCGGTATATGTAGGCAGCGATACGGGGAAGGCGTGCAATCAGATCCATTATATCCTCATAGGTTGAATCCCAGTAATCCTGCTTTCCTGTTCCTTCCATATAGGCATGCAGGAATTTGGAGTCTGATGCCATTGAAAGAATTGCAGTGGAGAATTGTACCATCGGCCTTGAATCAAGGGGCATGGCATCCAGTACCTTATATACATAATCGGGAAGATTCGAGCGCTCCGCCCAGTTCCTGCTGATACCGGCTACATCCTCATCTGAGGGCAACTCGCCGATCATCATAAGATAAAACAGGCCCTCCGGAAGCGGTTCGCCTTCAGGATTCGCCTTGGGCAGCATTTTACGAAGTTCGGGAATTGAATATCCCCTGAATCGTATTCCTTCCTCCGGATCAAGTTTCGAAGTATCTGTTAAAAGACTCACTGTCCCTTTCATACCGCTTAGAACGCTGCCGATAGTGACGGTTCCTATTTCCGTGCCGGCATGTTCCGTCATGAGCTTCTTAAAATCTGCCACTCTGGGCAGTGCCTTTTCTACAAATTTCTTTTTTAACTGATCCATAGTTTTGTTTTTCATGATAATTGTCATAAAGCTAATAAAATTCATCAATTATGCCAAATATTCATTTTGAATTGTACCTGTTTTTCCAACACAAAAAGGGGGAAGTTCCCCCTTTTTGACAAATTATGCAAAATCAACCTACTTTTTATAAAACTTGAAGGACTTCCCGGGATATTTGGCCAGGTCTCCCAGTGTTTCCTCTATTCTGAGCAGCTGGTTATATTTGGCTACCCTGTCTGAACGGGAAGCAGAGCCGGTTTTAATCTGACCGGTATTCAGTGCTACGGCCAGGTCGGCAATGAAATGATCTTCAGTTTCCCCTGAACGGTGGGAGATGATCGAAGTCATCTCATTTTGAGTTGCCAGCTGAACAGCATTGATAGTTTCCGTCAGTGTGCCGATCTGATTTACCTTGATCAGTATTGAGTTGGCGGAGCCTTCATCGATTCCCCTTTGCAGCCGCTTTACATTGGTTACAAACAGGTCGTCGCCCACAAGCTGCACCTTGTCGCCAATGGCCTTGTGCAGCTGGTTCCATCCATGCCAGTCATCCTCATCAAATCCATCCTCAATCGATACTATCGGATATTTTTCTACCCACTGTTTCCAGAAGTCAACAAGCTGATCACTTGTGAATGTCTGTCCGGTTGATTCGAACTCGTACAATTTTTTGTCCTTGTCATAAAATTCCGATGCCGCGGCATCAAGGGCAATGACAATATCTTCGCCGGGTTTATAGCCGGCCTGCCTGACAGCCTCAAGAACAACCTCAATCGCTTCCTCATTGGAACCCAGGTTAGGGGCAAAACCACCCTCATCACCAACGTTTGTGGAATGTCCGCTTTTTTTAAGGACTGATTTGAGGGTATGAAATATCTCAGCACCCATGCGAAGAGCCTCGGAGAATGATGCAGCGCCAACCGGCATGATCATAAATTCCTGGATATCAATTTTGTTGTCAGCATGGGAACCGCCGTTCAGGATATTCATCATTGGAACGGGAAGCGTGTTTGCATTCACGCCGCCGATATAGCGGAAAAGATCCTGCCCGGTAGAAGCTGCAGCAGCACGTGCCACGGCAAGAGATACGCCAAGAATGGCGTTGGCACCAAGTTTCCCTTTGTTTTCGGTACCATCAAGCTGCAACATAGCAGCATCAATACCATTCTGGTCCTGAACATCGAAGCCTGTTAACTCATCGTTTATAACAGTGTTTACGTTTTCGACAGCCTGCAGCACACCTTTTCCAAGGTATTTGTCACTGTCACCATCGCGCAGCTCGACTGCCTCGTGAACCCCTGTTGAAGCACCTGAGGGTACCGCAGCACGGCCAAAGAAACCGCTTTCTGTTAAAACTTCCACCTCAATTGTGGGATTCCCGCGGGAATCTAGAATCTGTCTGGCATGTATCCGGGCAATTTGTCCCATAGTAATTAAATTTTAAAAGTAAATAAAAGAATTATTTGCAAAAAAAGGACAAGGAATTATCTCCTCATCCTTTCCAGAAAATTTTTTTGAATGCTATTCTGTCTTTTTCCCGTCCGGGTTATCCTTGTCCTCATCAGATGGATTTTCATCCTTTTCGGACGCAGTCTCCTGCTTCTTCTCACCGGTTTCAGGGGCTTCCTTTTCGTCTTCGGCTGCGGGAGCCTTCTCCTTTGGCGGGGCTTCCTTTTCGCCTTCGGCTGCGGGGGCCTTTTCCTTTGACGGGGCTTCCTTTTCGCCTTCAGCTGCGGGAGCCTTCTCCTTTGACGGGGCTTCCTTTTCGCCTTCAGCTGCGGGAGCCTTCTCCTTTGACGGGGCTTCCTTTTCGCCTTCGGCTGCGGGGACCTTCTCCTTTGACGGGGCTTCCTTTTCGCCTTCGGCTGCGGGGACCTTCTCCTTTGACGGGGCTTCTTTTTCGCCTTCGGCTGCGGGTGCCTTCTCCTGCTGACTGCTTTCTGATTTTATGTCCTTTTCAGAGGGTGGCTGCGGCTGACTGGCGGAGGTTGCTTTTTCCGCTCCGTCTTCTGATTTCTTCCCGCGTGAGCGGCGCCTTCTTTTTGCTGCCGGTTTGGCTTCCTTGGTTGCGGCGAGCATGTTCTCGTTATAATCGACCAGCTCGATAATGCACATATCGGCATTATCGCCCAGCCGGTTGCCTGTTTTAAGTATCCTGGTATACCCGCCCGGCCGGTCGGCAATTTTCAGGGACACTTCCCGGAATAATTCAGAAACAGCATATTTATTTTTCAGGTAACTGAAAACCATCCTCCTCGAATGAGTGGAGTCAGTTTTGGATTTGGTGATCAGGGGCTCAACATAAACTCTTAATGCCTTGGCTTTTGCTACAGTGGTTGATATACGCTTGTGCATTATCAGCGAAGATGCCATGTTGGCCAGCATTGCTTTTCTGTGAGAACTGGTTCTTCCTAAATGATTTAACTTCTTTCTGTGTCTCATTTCTCTTATTCCTTGTCTAATTTATATTTCGATATATCCATCCCAAAATTAAGATTCATTGATTCAAGCAGCTCATCAAGTTCTGTAAGGGATTTTTTGCCAAAATTCCTGAATTTAAGCAGATCGTTCTTGTTGAACTTCACGAGGTCTCCCAGGGTATCCACCTCCGCTGCTTTAAGGCAATTCAATGCCCTTACTGAAAGATCAAGGTCAACTAGCCGTGACTTCAGCAATTGTCTCATATGCAATACCTCCTCATCGAATTCCTCATGGGCGAATTTCTCATCGGACTCCAAAGTAATCTTTTCGTCAGAAAACAGCATCAGATGATATATCAGGATCTTTGCAGATTCTTTAAGAGCTTCTTTGGGATGAACAGATCCATCGGTCTGGATTTCAAAAACCAGCTTTTCATAGTCTGTTTTCTGCTCTACGCGGTAATTTTCAACCAGAAACTTGACATTTTTTACGGGAGTAAATATTGCGTCGACCGTGATAAGGCCGAATTCATTCTCTGCAGGCTTGTTTTCCTCGGAAGGAACATACCCGCGCCCCTTGCTTATATTGATCTCAAATTGCAACCTGGTATCAGCCTCCATGCGGCATATAAGGAGGTCGGGATTCAGTACGGAAAACCCGTTGAGATATTTCGACAGGTCTCCTGCCTTAAATTCTTCCTGCCCCTGTATTGAAACAGACACTTTTTCGCCCTCCGCATCTTCAATCAGCTTTTTAAACCTTACCTGTTTCAGATTAAGTATTATTTCAGTCACATCTTCAATAACACCGGTTATGGTTGAGAATTCATGATCAACCCCGGAGATCTTTATCCAGGTTATCGCATAACCCTCGAGAGATGAAAGAAGCACTCTCCTGAGAGAGTTGCCTATTGTCATGCCATAACCCGGTTCAAGAGGACGGAATTCGAATTTACCGAAAGTATCGGTCGATTCGAGCATAATAACCTGTTCTGGTTTCTGAAATGTTAATATTGCCATTACAATTTTATTTTGAATACAATTCTACAATCAATTGTTCTTTTATATTTTCCGGAATATCTTCCCTTTCAGGCAT
Organism: Bacteroidales bacterium; assembly: GCA_007135095.1. GTDB lineage: Bacteria > Bacteroidota > Bacteroidia > Bacteroidales > PUMT01 > PXAP01. The sequence continues at coordinate 44,610 of SLJO01000048.1, forward strand.
ATTCAGAAACCTTCCTGTCATTTTCTCAGAATCCCATTCGAGCCATGAGTATGCATTTCGCCTGCTGCTGATCAGTGATTCGGTTATGGACTCAAGGGATTTGGATTTTTCCCTTACGCCGACAAAATCACCGGCCTTGACGATATACGAAGGTATGTTGACTACTTTCCCGTTTACGGTGATATGCCTGTGTGAAACAAGCTGCCTTGCGCCTGCGCGGGTTGGTCCTATGCCCATGCGGTAGACTACGTTGTCCAGGCGGGATTCAAGCAACTTAAGCAAAGCCTCGCCTGTAATCCCCTTGGAGCGGGATGCTCTTTTGAACAGATTGAGAAACTGGCGTTCAAGCACACCATATGTGTACTTGGCTTTTTGCTTTTCCTGAAGCTGCACACCGTATTCGGAAGTTTTCTTCCTTCTCCGCATATTTCCATGCATTCCAGGGGGGTAATTTTTCTTCTCAAGCACCTTGTCGGGTCCGAATATCGGTTCTCCGAATTTTCTGGCTATTTTTGTTCTTGGTCCTGTATATCTTGCCATTTCAATGAATAGGTTATAATGTTATATTGTCTCGTCGTTTGATTATACGCGTCTCCGCTTCGGGGGACGGCAACCGTTGTGAGGCAGTGGTGTTACATCTACTATCTCCGTAACTTCAATGCCTGAGGTATGTATCGTCCTTATTGCAGATTCACGCCCGGTACCCGGCCCTTTTACAAAAACCTTGACCTTGCGCAATCCAAGATCATATGCCTTTTTTGAGCAATCTGCTGCCGACACCTGTGCCGCATAGGGGGTGTTCTTCTTGGAGCCCCGGAAGCCGTTCTTTCCGGATGATGACCATGAGATGACCTGCCCGTTATTATTTGTCAGGGTAACAATAATGTTATTAAAGGATGCATGTATGTGTGCCTGACCTACAGACTCAACTTTTACAACTCTCTTTTTTGATGTACCTGCTTTCTTCGCCATATTTACCGGTTATTTGGTTGCCATTTTCTTATTGGCAACAGTTTTCTTTCTGCCCTTACGGGTTCTTGCATTATTCTTAGTACTTTGTCCGCGTACGGGCAATCCTATACGGTGGCGTATACCACGGTAACATCCGATGTCCATCAGTCTCTTGATGTTCATCTGAACACTGGAGCGTAATTCACCCTCAACCTTCAGCTTTGCGTTTATAATATTCCGGATGCTGGACAACTGATCGTCATCCCAGTCTTTTACCTTGACATTGCGGTCAATGCCGGCTTCTTCCAAAATACTAACGGCTGTGCTGTGACCTATTCCGAAAATATAGGTCAGCCCCACTTCACCCCTTTTGTTTTTTGGTAAATCTACACCAACTATTCTTGCCATAATTTATTTTTAATAATTTACAAACTTAGATATAATTACCCTTGTCTTTGTTTGAACTTGGGATTTTTTTTGTTTATCACGTATAAACGCCCCTTTCTTCGGACGATTTTACAATCTGCACTTCTTTTCTTTACTGATGCTCTGACCTTCATTTCACACTGATTTAGTTATTTATACCTGTAGCATATTCTGCCTTTTGAAAGATCGTACGGAGACATCTCGACCTTTACCTTGTCGCCTGGCAGAATTTTAATATAATGCATCCGCATTTTACCGGAAATATGAGCAATAATAGTATGGCCGTTTTCCAGTTCAACCTTAAACATTGCATTGGATAAGGCTTCAACAATTGTACCATCCTGCTCTATGGCCTTTTGTTTTGCCATGGTAGTCCCTTGTTTTTATTAATTAATACCTCTTCAATATATTCAAATGTTGACAATATGTCGGGCCGGTCCTTTTCAACAACAACGGCCAGCTCATAATGGGCCGAAGGCTGCTTGTCGCGGGTACGGATGGTCCAGCCATCGTTTTCCTGCACTATGCCCTTGCCTCCGAGGTTAATCATAGGCTCTATGCAGAGGACCATTCCCTTTTTAAGCAAGGCTCCCTTGCCGCGGCGTCCGTAATTTGGAATTTCGGGTTTTTCGTGAAGGCTTTGACCCAAACCATGACCCACCATCTCCCTTACGACAGAAAACCCTGCCTTTTCTGCATGCTCCTGTACGGCATATCCGATATCGCCAACACGCTTCCCGACAATTGCATGCTCTATACCCCTGAACAACGCTTCGTAGGTTACCCTGAGCAATTCAGCAACTTCGGCGGCAATTTCCCCTACTGCATAGGTATAGGCTGTGTCACCGTAATACCCGTTCATCTTAACGCCGCAATCGACAGAAACAATATCCCCTTCTTTCAGCACATACGATGAAGGAATTCCATGAACGACCTGTGAATTAACAGAAGTACACAGCGTGCCGGGAAATCCGTTGTATCCCTTGAAGCCTGGCAACGCGCCGTGATCGAGTATATACTCTTCGGCTACCCGGTCCAGTTCAAGGGTGGTAACGCCCGGCCTGATGATCCCTGCAATCTCTGCCAGTGTTTTGGATACAAGCAGATTGCACTCCCTCATAATTTCTATCGCATCTCCTGTTTTGTCTTTCAACATCAAAGAACTTGTATTTAAAGTCAAATGCCTCCCCCGCTTCTGCCCTTTATCCTTCCCGATTTCATCAGTCCGTCATAATGCCGCATAAGCAGATGGCTTTCTATTTGCTGCAATGTATCAAGTACAACACCAACCATTATAAGCAGCGAAGTTCCGCCGTAAAACTGGGCAAAAGTTGAGGTGACCCCGGCAATCATCGCAAAAGCAGGCAATATTGCAACCAGTGCAAGGAATAATGATCCCGGCAGGGTGATTCGCGACATCACAGTATCCAGGAACTCAACAGTCCTTTTTCCCGGTTTGACCCCGGGAATAAACCCGCCGTTACGCTTCATATCCTCGGCCATCTGCCCCGGATTAATAGTTACAGCGGTATAGAAATAGGTAAACAGTATTATAAGAACGGCAAAGGTAAAGTTGTACCAGAACCCTGTAAAATCGCTGAATGCCGCGGCAAATCCGGTGAGTCCCGGCGCAAAGCCTGACACCGTTAATGGTATGAACATAAGGGCCTGGGCAAAAATAATGGGCATAACGCCGGCGGAATTAACCTTGAGCGGTATATATTGCCTGACACCGCCATATTGTTTATTCCCCACGATCCGTTTGGCATACTGTACAGGTATGCGTCTTGTTCCCTGGACCAGGAGTATTACACCCATAAATATAAAGAACAGCACCACCATTTCAACAATAAACACAATAAGTCCGCCGCCGGCCTGCGCCTCAAGCCTTGCAAAGAATTCGGCAAACAGTGCAAAGGGCAGCCTGGCGATTATACCCACCATAATAATCAGTGATATCCCGTTGCCTATGCCCTTGTCGGTGATGCGCTCTCCCAGCCACATCACGAACATTGTGCCGGCAATAAGAATAATGACCGATGAAATCCAGAAAAACGGACCGGTAATAACAAATGCATCTGCCCCGACCTGGACCTGGAGGTTCCTCAGATAGGCGGGACCCTGGAATATAAGTATAAAGACGGTCAGGTACCGGGTGATTTGATTGATCTTTCGCCTGCCGCTTTCTCCTTCCCTCTGAAGCTTCTGAAAATAAGGGATCGCAATACCCAGAAGCTGAACAACGATGGAAGCCGAGATGTAAGGCATGATACCCAGCGCAAAGATGGAGGCATTTGCAAAGGCTCCGCCGGAAAACATGTCCAGCAAACCAAGGATTCCGTCTGCCGTCTGCTCGCGCAGGGCGCTGAGCTGCGTGGGATCAATTCCTGGCAGTACCACAAATGAGCCAAGCCGGTAAATCATTAATATACCAAGGGTATAAAGTATCCTTGACCGGAGATCCTCGATCTTAAAAATGTTCTTTATGGTTTCAATGAAAGACTTCATGTAGAATTAAATTTTTACCGCGGTGCCACCTGATTTCTCAATTGCTTCCTGTGCCGATGCTGAAAATGCATGGGCCCTGACCTCAAGCTTTGCTTCAAGTGTTCCCCCGCCAAGTATTTTTACCAGGTCGTTCCTGGAGGCAAATCCTGCATTAACAAGAGTCTGAATATCTATTTCGGTAATACCGCTTTTTTCAGCAAGGCCCTGCAATGCATCAATATTTATACCCTTATAGGATTTGCGGTTGACGTTTTTGAAACCGTACTTTGGAACTCTTCGCTGCAGGGGCATCTGTCCTCCCTCGAATCCGGCTGTCCGGCTATATCCCGAGCGTGATTTTTGTCCCTTGTGTCCTTTTGTGGCGGTTCCCCCCCGGGTGGATCCCTCTCCCCTGCCAAGCCTTTTATTGGTTCTGACCGATCCTTTGGCGGGTTTTAAATTACTCAAATCCATATCCTTAATCTATTATTATTTAACCTCTTCAATTTTAAGCAAATGACGCACCTTATGCAGCATACCCAAAACCTGGGGTGTGGCTTCCGCCTCAACACTGTTGCTTATCCGTTTCAGTCCCAGTGCCTCCAAAGTCTTCTTTTGCCGCTGGGTACTTCCTATCTTGCTTTTTACCTGGGTGTATTTAATCTTAGCCATGATCGTTAATTATATTCTATCCGTTAAAAACTCTGTCCAGGGGAATGCCCCTGAGTTCGGAAATAGTGTGTGCATCACGCAGCTGCATGAGTGCCTCAAAGGTTGCCTTTACAAGGTTATGGGGATTCGACGATCCCTTCGATTTAGCGAGCACATCGATAATGCCGACGCTTTCCAGGACGGCACGCATTGCACCTCCGGCAACAACTCCCGTACCATGGGAAGCAGGCTTTATAAATACCTTTGCGCCTCCGTATTTGGCAAACTGCTCATGGGGTATCGTTCCTTTGTGGATCGGAATCTTTACCAGATTCTTTTTCGCATCCTCGACACCTTTTGATATTGCGGTGGTTACTTCATTGGCTTTACCAAGGCCGTAACCAACAATTCCATCTTCATTACCCACCACCACGATGGCGGAAAAGCTGAAGGTCCTTCCTCCCTTGGTCACTTTGGTAACCCTCTGTATGCTTACTACGCGGTCTTTCAGCTCCAGATCACTGGTTTTAACTTTTCTGATTGTTGTTGACATAACCTAAAATTTTAATCCTCCTTCCCTGGCAGCATCAGCTAAAGCTTTTACCCTGCCATGATATAAATAACCATTCCTGTCGAATACTACACTGGAAATACCTTTTTCCTGGGATTTCTCAGCTATCAGTTTACCAACCTGTTTTGCCTGTTCGATTTTATTCACCGGGGCGGTTTTCTTCTCCTCCTTTTTCAGGGATGAGGCGGCAGCAAGCGTCTTTCCATTCAGATCATCGACCAGTTGGACATACATTTCCTTATTGCTGCGAAACACTGTCATTCGCGGACGCTCCTGCGTTCCGGAAATATTTTTGCGGATCCTCATTTTGATCCGTTTTCTTCTTTTGAGCTTAGTTAAAGCCATGATTAGTTACCGATTTTGAATTTATTAAACACTTGCAGACTTGCCGGCTTTCTTCCTGAGCTGTTCACCCACGTACTTAACGCCTTTACCCTTGTAGGGCTCCGGCTTGCGGAAGGACCTGATTTTCGCCGCCACCTGTCCGATAAGCTGCTTGTCTGTACTTTTTAGGGTTATGATTGGGTTGCTGCGCCTCTCAGTTTTGGTCTCAACCTTCACCTCGGGAGGGATTTCAAAATGGATGTCGTGGGAATATCCCAGGCTCAGCTCAAGCAACTGCCCCTTTGCCTCAGCCCTGAATCCTACTCCGACCAGTTCCTGTTTGATCTCGTAACCATTGGTGATGCCTTCGACCATATTGTAAACAAGCGAGCGGTAGAGGCCATGCATTGCTTTGGTCTGATTGTCCTCTGATGTCCGGTTAAAGGTTATCTGATTATCTTCAATCCTGACACTTATACGCGGGTCAACCTGCTGGGAAAGTTCCCCAAGAGGGCCTTTCACCCTTACCAGGTTGTTTTTGTCGACAGTGACATCAACTTTTTCCGGCAATTCTACTGGTAAATATCCTATTCTAGACATTGCTATATTCCTCCAATTAATAAACGTAACATAATACTTCGCCGCCGATGCTCTTTTTGCGCGCTTCCTTATCAGACATAACGCCCTGGGAAGTGGACAGGATAGCTATTCCCAGTCCGTTAAGCACCCTGGGGAGATCATCTTTCCCCTTATACTGGCGCAGTCCGGGCCGGCTTACACGGCGGATGGATTTTATTGCCGGTTGCTTCGTCTGGGGATGATACTTCAGGGCAATTTTAATCAGCCCCTGAACCCCGTCATCTTCGAATTTATAATTCAGGACATACCCTTTTTCGAAAAGGATCTTGGTAATGTCTTTTTTTACATTGGAAGCAGGTATCTCAACAATCTTATGCTTTGCCATCATGGCATTTCTCAGCCGTGTAAGATAATCTGCTATAGGATCTGTCATCTTTATTGTATTTTAAAATATTAACTACCAACTTGCTTTTTTCAAACCCGGAATAAGTCCCTTGGAAGCCATTTCCCTGAATGTTATCCTGCTCAAACCGAACTGCCTCATATATCCTTTGGGGCGACCTGTTAGCATGCACCTGTTATGGAGCCTTATTGGATTGCTGTTCCGGGGCAGACGGCTTAACCCGATATAGTCACCGGCTTCTTTTAGTTTTGCCCGTTTCTCAGCGTAACGGTCTACCATTTTCTGACGACGCTTCTCGCGTGCTTTCATTGACTCTTTTGCCATATTTAATTCTTTTTTACATTCTTGAATGGTATTCCAAACTCCCTGAGAAGAGCGAACCCTTCTTCATCTGTGGGGGCGGTGGTAACAAAGGTGATTTCCATTCCCATTATTTTGTTGATCTTGTCGATATCAATCTCGGGGAAAATAATCTGTTCGGAAATGCCCATGGTGTAATTACCCCTTCCGTCAAATTTGCTGCTGACCCCGCGAAAATCCCTGATCCTTGGTAATGCGGCTGCAATCAGCCTCTCAAGGAATTCATACATCTTTTCCCTTCGGAGGGTCACACGAACGCCGATAGGCATTTCACGGCGCAGTTTAAAGTTGGAGATATCCTTTTTTGAAACTGTCTGTACAGCTTTCTGGCCGGCAATTGCGGTGAGTTCTGCCTGGGCAACCTCAATGAGCTTCTTGTCAGCCACGGCCTGTCCTACACCCTGGTTGATGACTATTTTCTGCAACCTGGGCACCTGCATCACGCTACTGTATTTGAATTCTTTAGTAAGCGCCGGTATTACCTCTTCGAGGTATTTTTTCTTTAGTGAAGGCTTGTAATCCATTACTTAATTTCCTCCCCTGTTTTTTTTGAGTAACGTACCAGTTTATTATTTTCATCAAATCTTCTGCCTGTCCGTGTAGGCTTTCCCGTGGAGGGATCGACAAGCATGAGGTTTGAAACATTTACAGGAGCTTCTTTTTTTATAATCCCCCCCTGTGTATGCTTTGCGCTGGGTTTTGTATGGCGCGAAACCATATTTACACCCTCCACAATAGCTTTTCCGTCCTTGGTGATCAAATCAAGTACCCTTCCCTGCTGTCCCCTTGATTCGCCGGTTATTACGTAAACCGTATCCCCTTTTTTTATATGGTATTTTCTGCCCATCAGATCTGCTTTTTTAAATTTTTATAATACTTCGGGTGCAAGAGAAACGATCTTCATGTATTTTTCACGAAGCTCACGGGGAACAGGTCCGAAAATACGGGTGCCCCTTATTTCACCAACATTGTTCAAAAGAACAACCGCATTATCATCGAAACGGATATAGGAACCATCAATCCTGTTTATGGCATTTTTTGTGCGAACCACGACGGCTTTGCTGACAGTGCCTTTTTTGATCTCACCCGACGGGATGGAACTTTTGACGGTAACGACAATTTTGTCTCCGACCCTGGCGTATTTTTTCCCGCTTCCGCCAAGAACCCTGATACAAAGGACCTCCTTTGCACCGCTGTTATCGGCTACGGCCAATCTGCTTTCTTGTTGTATCATTGCTATTTTGCTCTTTCTAATATTTCTACTACCCTCCAGCACTTTCCCTTGCTGAGAGGCCTTGTTTCCATTATTTTTACAGAATCGCCAATATTACAGCTGTTCTGTTCATCGTGTGCCATCAGTTTAGTCGATTTTTTAATAAACTTACCATAGATAGGGTGCTTAACCCTGCGGTCTACGGTTATCACAATGGACTTATCCATTTTATTGCTAACGACAACACCGGTACGTTCTTTTCTTAAATTTCTTTCCATTTCATTCGTATATTCAGTTTTTCAGGATATATCCTTATAAATTTACAGGGCTGAAGCACCTGTTTTCAATTCTCCGGGTTTTCAGAACCGGCTTTCTGCTTCTCGTTTAACATGCGCTGACGCAGTTCGGTATTCATCCTGGCAATATTCTTTTTGGCAGCAGGTATTTTAAGTGGATTATCAAGTGGAGAAACCGCATGATTCATTCTCAGTTTAAGCAAAAGGCTTTTTTCTGTTTCTATCCTTTCCTGAATTTCACCGGTGGACAACTCCCTTATTTCTGATATCTTCATCTGAATTAATTTGTCTGTATAGTGTATTAAAGTCAATTAGCCTTTTCGGCAAAATCACGTCTTACAATGAATTTCGTGGTAATGGGCAGTTTTTGTGCTGCCAGCCGGAGTGCTTCCCTGGCAACTTCAATGGGAACTCCTTCTGCTTCAATTAATATGCGACCTGGTGTTACGGGAGCAACAAATGCTTCGGGAGCACCTTTTCCCTTACCCATTCGCACCTCTGCAGGCTTTTTGGTTATAGGCTTGTCGGGGAAAATGCGTATCCATATCTGTCCTTCCCTTTTCATGTGTCGTGTAACCGCCTGCCGTGCAGCTTCAATCTGCCGTCCGGTTATCCATGATTCCTGCAGCGCCTTGATGCCGAACGATCCGAAGGCGAGCTGGTTCCCGCGCTGGGCATTGCCCTTCATTTTCCCTTTTTGCTGCCTTCTGAACTTTGTTTTCTTTGGCTGTAACATTATAACAATATCTTAATGTATCTTATTTAACTATTTTTTTCTTCTCTTGAAACTCCCCCGATCCCTGTCCTTGGGCTTTTCACCTGTGCCGGGACCGGTTGCAGCCAGATTGGGTGAAAGATCGGGCTTGCCGAATATTTCGCCCTTGCATATCCATACCTTTATTCCGATCAGTCCGACCTTTGTCAGAGCTTCACTAAGTGCATAGTCGATGTTTGCCCTGAGTGTATGCAGCGGAGTCCGGCCCTCCTTGTACATTTCCGATCTTGCCATTTCTGCACCGCCGAGTCTTCCGCTTATCTGGACCTTGATTCCCTCTGCGCCCATCCTCATGGTGGAAGCTATAGCCATTTTAATAGCCCTCCTGTAGGATATCTTTCCTTCAATCTGCCTGGCAAGATTGTTGCCAACTATCGTGGCATCAAGTTCAGGCCTTTTTATTTCAAAAATATTGATCTGCACATCCTTCTGTGTGATCTTTTTGAGTTCCTCCTTCAGCTTGTCAACTTCCTGTCCGCCTTTACCGATAATGATACCGGGCCTGGCAGTGTTAACCGTAACTGTTATAAGTTTAAGTGTCCTTTCTATAATGATCTTTGAAATACTGGCCTTTGCCAGCCTGGCACTCAAATACTCCCTTATTTTATGATCTTCTATAAGTTTGCCGGAATAATCATTCCCGCCATACCAGTTGGAATCCCAACCCCTGATGATGCCCAACCTGTTACTTATCGGATTTACTTTCTGTCCCATTGACTATTGTTTTTCAGTAATTTCTGTCTGTTCAACTTTGTCCAGCACCAGTGTAACATGGTTGGAGCGTTTCCTTATCCGGTGAGCCCTGCCCTGGGGAGCAGGCCTTAACCTTTTCAGGGTTCTTGCCTGGTCGACGAATATTTCCTTTACGATCAGATGGCTGTCCTCGATACGCACACCTTCATTTTTGATCTGCCAGTTTGCAATAGCAGAGAGCAGTAATTTCTCTACCTTGCGTGACGCCTCTTTTGAACTGAACTTTAAAGTGTCGAGAGCTTTATTCACCTCTTCACCTCTGACCATATCTGCAACCAACCGCATTTTACGCGGAGAGGTAGGACAATTTCGCAAAACAGCAAATGCCTTGATTTTCTTTTCCTCTTTTATTTGCTGAGCTCGTTGTTGTTTTCTGGATCCCATTGCTAACAATTATGTTAAATCGTTTCTTTTTAATCTGATTTATTTCCTTTTACCTCCATGCCCCCTGAACATACGTGTGGGTGAAAACTCACCAAGCTTATGTCCTACCATATTTTCGGTAATATATACGGGGATGAATTTATTCCCGTTGTGCACGGCAATCGTATGCCCGACAAAATCAGGTGATATCATCGAACGGCGTGACCATGTCTTGACTACTGTTTTTTTACTTGCACGGTTCATGTCAGAAACCCGTTTTTCAAGTTTGAAGTCAATAAAAGGGCCTTTTTTTAGTGAGCGGCTCATAACGATCGTCTTTTTCTAAATTATTTTTTTCTTTTCTCAACAATATATTTATTCGAAGCTTTCTTTCTCGAGCGGGTTTTAAAACCTTTGGCGGGAATACCATTCCTTGACCGCGGATGCCCGCCCGAAGCGCGGCCTTCTCCTCCTCCCATGGGATGATCAACAGGATTCATCACAACACCCCTCACCCTTGGCCTGCGTCCGAGCCAGCGGCTTCTGCCTGCTTTCCCTGAGCGCTCCAGCGCATTGTCGGCATTTGAAACGCTGCCGATTGTTGCCCTGCAGGTTACCAGTATCATCCTCATCTCCCCGGAAGGCAGCTTGATAATGCCGTATTTGCCTTCACGTGATGTAAGCTGTGCATATGAGCCGGCACTCCTGGCAAGGGCAGCGCCCTGACCGGGTTTAAGCTCAATGTTATGAATGACCGTGCCAAGGGGTATGTCTGAGATAAAAAGCGTGTTACCTATTTCAGGGGCAACATCTTTCCCTGATGATATAGTCTGTCCTACATTCAGTCCGGTGGGAGCTATAATATAGCTTTTTTCACCATCTGAATATGTCACAAGCGCTATTCTTGCCGTACGGTTCGGATCATATTCAATAGTTTTCACAACGGCAGGAATACCATCCTTTTTCCTTTTAAAATCGATAATCCTGTACCTGCGCTTATGACCTCCCCCCATGTACCTCATGGTCATTTTACCCGTGTTGTTCCTTCCGCCCGATTTCTTCATGGGAGCGAGAAGAGACTTTTCCGGCTTGTCGGTGGTAATAGTCTCAAATGTTGATTTAATCTTATGTCGCTGCCCCGGGGTAACCGGGTTTAATTTTTTTACTGCCATTTCAAATAGAACTATAAAGTATATAAAACATTACCAATTTTTTCCAGCTTTCAGATTCATCCCTTTTAAATATTGCTGTAAAAATCTATTGTATCTCCTTCGGCAAGGGTTATAATGGCCTTTTTAAAAGAGTTTGTTTTTCCGTGTATTATGCCGGCCTTCGTGTACCTTGATTTGGCTTTTCCTCCATATACAAGGGTATTAACCGAGGCTACCGAAACATCGTACATCTCCTCGATGGCCTTTTTGATCTGAATTTTATTCGCCTGCTTATCTACAATGAAGCCGTACCGGTTTAACTTTTCGCCCTGCTCGGTCATTTTTTCAGTAATAATGGGCTTTTTTAGAATATCCATGTGGTTAAAAATTTCTAGTTGCTTAACATATTATCCAAAACATCTACAGAGCTTTCAAAAAGCAGGAGAAATGATGCACTCATGATATCGTATGTGGTTATTTCAGAGGCGATTACTACCCTGGCACCCTGTAAATTTCGGGAAGACAAATATATGTTTTTATTTTGTTCAGTTAAAACCAAAAGTGACTTTTTCTCATTAATTTTCATATTATTGAGAAACTCAATATATTCCTTTGTTTTGGGCAATGCCAGATCGAAATCCTCAATAACCCTGATCTTGTCGGTCCTGGCCTTATATGAAAGGGCCGATTTCCTGGCAAGCTTTTTCACCTTTTTATTCAGTTTAAAGCTGTAATCCCTTGGTTTGGGGCCGAAAACACGCCCCCCTCCCCTGAACAGAGGATTCTTGATATCGCCGGCCCGCGCTGTGCCTGTTCCCTTTTGTTTCTTGATCTTTTTAGTACTTCCGGCAACCTCAGAGCGTTCCTTGGTTTTATGTGTTCCCTGACGCAGGTTCGCACGATATTGCTTTACGTCCAGATAGATGGCATGATCATTGGGATCAATGCCGTATACGCTGTCGCTCAGACTGACATTCTTGCCGGTTTCCTCTCCTTTAATATTATAAACTGCTAACTCCATTATTGCTGAATAATTAAATATGATCCTTTTGCTCCGGGTACAGAGCCTTTAACAATTAAAATATTGCTTTCGGGTATAAGTTTTATTATGCTCAGGGAAATCATCATAACATTTTCCCCCCCCATTCTTCCGGCCATTCTCATCCCTTTGAAAACACGTGAAGGATACGAGGAACTTCCGATTGATCCGGGCGCACGCATGCGGTTGTGCTGTCCGTGGGTGGCCTGACCTACGCCGGCAAACCCGTGCCTTTTAACAACCCCTTGAAATCCCTTGCCTTTGGAAACACCTGTAATGTCCAGCCAGACATCATCCTTCAATAAATCTACGGTAATAACGTCTCCCAGCTTGACTTCCTGCCTGAACTCATGGAATTCATGCAGTTTCCTTTTGGGCGTGGTTTTTGCTTTCTTAAAATGACCAAGCAGCGGTTTGTTGCACGATTTTTCCTTCATGTCGTCAAAAGCAAGCTGGACAGCTTCATAACCATCCTTTTCCCTGGTCTTTATCTGGGTAACAACGCACGGACCAGCTTCAATAACGGTGCAGGGCATATATTTCCCATCCTCACCGAAAACCGAGGTCATTCCTATTTTTTTTCCAATTAATCCGGACATTCTGTTTCGTTTTACAAAAAAATTACACTTTGATTTCTACCTCAACGCCACTTGGCAACTCCAGTTTCATCAGCGCGTCGATAGTTTTTGGAGTTGAACTGTATATATCAAGCAGCCTTTTATATGAACTAAGTTCAAACTGCTCCCTTGCCTTTTTATTCACAAAAGGTGAACGCAAAACGGTAAAGATCCTTTTATGAGTGGGCAGCGGAATTGGTCCGCTGACCACAGCACCGGTGGATTTTACGGTTTTAACGATCTTTTCGGTGGATTTGTCCACCAGGTTATGATCGTATGATTTTAATTTAATTCGGATTTTCTGGCTCATTGGTTATTATAATTTTAAGCTGATTCTTTTTGCCCTGTTGAACTTTCCAGGATCTTGGCTGCTAATTCATCGCCCACCTTCTGGTAATGTGAAAATTCCATAGTGGAGGTGGCTCTTCCCGAGGTAAGGGTACGTAATACGGTTACATAGCCGAACTGTTCCGAGAGGGGAACTTTTGCCCTGATCAGCCGGGCTCCTGTCTTGCCTTCCATCTTCTCGATATGACCCCTGCGCTTATTGAAGTCTGAAATGACGTCTCCCATATATTCATCGGGGGTCACCACTTCAACCTTCATTATTGGTTCCATCAGAACCGGTTTTGTTTTGGGTATTGCATGCCTGAACGCCTGTTTTGCGGCGATCTCAAATGAGAGACTGTCGGAATCGACGTTGTGGTATGATCCGTCAACCAGCACAACCTTCAGGCTGTCAACCGGGTAACCGGCCAGCACGCCGTTTTGCATGGCTTCCCGGAATCCTTTCTGAACGGCAGGAATATATTCCTTGGGTATATTGCCGCCCTTAACCTCATCAATGAACTGAAGTCCGGTTTCTCCTTCGTCAACAGGGGATATCCTGACAATAATATCGGCGAACTTGCCACGGCCGCCCGATTGCTTTTTGAATACTTCCCTGTGTTCTGCCTTGCCGGTGATGGCTTCCCTGTATGCAACCTGCGGCGCACCCTGGTTGCATTCAACCTTGAATTCACGTTTCAGCCGGTCGACAAGTATTTCAAGGTGTAATTCACCCATGCCGTTTATAAGGGTCTGACCTGAATTTTCATCGTACTTGACCTTGAAGGTTGGATCCTCTTCGGAAAGCTTGTTGAGTGCCATGCCAAGCTTGTCAATATCACCCTGGGTCTTTGGTTCTATGGCAATGCCTATTACCGGTTCGGGGAAAGTAATTGATTCAAGCAGCACCGGTTTTTTCTCATCACATAATGTATCGCCTGTCCGCAAATCCTTGAAACCAACTGCTGCAATAATATCCCCTGCCTCAATGAAATCTTTGGGATTTTGCTTATTGGCATGCATCTGGTAAAGCCGGGTAATCCTTTCCCGCTTCCCGGTACGTACATTAAGTACATGGCTTCCTGCGTCAATCCTGCCGCTGTAAACCCTGAGAAATGCAAGCCGGCCAACATACGGATCAGTGGCGATTTTAAAAGCAAGCGCCGCCATAGGCTCTGAAGCATCGGGTTTCCTCTCCACAATTTCATCGTTTCTCGGGTTGATCCCTTTCACCGGTGCGATTTCCATCGGCGATGGCAAAAAGGAGACAACTGCATCAAGCAGGCGCTGGACACCCTTGTTTTTGAATGCCGAGCCGCACATAACAGGAACAACCTGGAGTTGTATGGTAGCCTTCCTGATTGCGGCCATTAATTGTTCATTAGTAATTAATTCGGGATTATCGAGATACTGCTCCAGCACTGCATCATCAGCATCAGCTACCGACTCTATGAGGCGGCTCCTCCATTCAGCGGCCTCCTCAGCCATATCGGCAGGGATCTCCTGGATTTCGTATGTCAGTCCCAGCTGGTCATTTTCCTGCCATAACACAGACTTCATATCGATCAGGTCTACAATGCCGCGAAATGTTTCCTCGCTCCCAATGGGTATCTGCAGGGGAACCGGGGTTGCTCCCAGTTTTTCATGCATCTGCGATACAACAGACAGGAAATCGGCACCCGAGCGATCCATCTTATTTATAAACCCGATCCGCGGCACCTTGTACTTGTCGGCCTGCCTCCAGACGGTTTCCGACTGGGGCTCCACTCCTCCGACAGCACAGAACACGGCAACCGCACCATCCAGTACCCTTAATGAACGTTCTACCTCAACAGTAAAATCAACATGGCCGGGAGTGTCTATAATGTTTATTTTGTATTCCTCGTCCTGGAAATTCCAAAAAGTTGTTGTTGCAGCCGAAGTGATTGTAATTCCTCTTTCCTGCTCCTGAACCATCCAGTCCATGGTTGCAGCACCATCATGCACCTCACCCATGCGGTGAGTGATCCCGGTATAGAACAGTATCCTTTCGGTTGTGGTCGTCTTCCCGGCATCAATGTGCGCCATGATACCAATATTCCTCGTGTATTTGAGACTTTTGCTCATTAAATTATCAATCTATCTTCTTTTTTCTTCGGAATAATCCAATATATATTATATATGTTAAAACCTGAAATGGGCAAATGCTTTATTTGCTTCAGCCATCCTGTGCATGTCCTCTTTCCTCTTATAGGCACCGCCCTCTTCATTGAAAGCAGCGACAATTTCAGAACCAAGTTTGTCGGCCATTGTTTTACCGGCACGCTTACGGGCAAACATTATCATGTTTTTCATGCTGATGGAAACTTTCCTTTCCGCCCTGACCTCCTGTGGAACCTGAAAGGTTGCTCCCCCTACACGCCGGCTTTTTACCTCAACGGCAGGTGTGATGTTCTCAAGTGACTTTTTCCAGATCTCAAGCGGCGACTTGCCGGTATCTTTGGTCTTTTGCTCAACAATATTGAGTGCATCGTAAAAGATATTGAATGCAAGGCTTTTTTTGCCCGAGTACATCATATTATTCACAAACCGGGTAACCTCAATATCCCTGTATTTGGGATCCGGCAGCAAAATTCTTTTTTTTGGTTTCGACTTTCTCATCTGGTTATGATTCGCAGTGTTTGACTTTATTTTTTAACCTTGGGCCTTTTTGTCCCGTATTTTGAACGCCTTTGGGTGCGACCTTCAACTCCCGAGGTGTCAAGGGCACCACGTATAAGGTGATACCGTACACCGGGAAGGTCTTTCACCCTGCCTCCGCGAATAAGGACAATCGAGTGTTCCTGCAGGTTATGTCCTTCTCCCGGAATATAGGAGTTAACTTCCTTTCCGTTGGTCAGCCTGACCCTTGCAACTTTTCTCATAGCAGAATTAGGCTTCTTTGGCGTGGTAGTATATACACGAACACAAACTCCCCTTCTCTGTGGGCAGGCATCAAGTGCCGGAGCTTTTTTCTTTTCGGTCAGTTTTGTCCTTCCCTTTTTTACTAACTGCTGAATTGTAGGCATAAAGATTAGTTCAATTTAATTACTTACATTTTATTAAACGGGTTTGCAAAGGTATACTTTTTTTTATTATCCCACTAATTATTTAGATATTTTTATCTGCAAAATACCGCCACAGTCAGTGTCCGGCAACCTTCATTTAAAACCCGGAGCTGCAGAAATACAGTAACCCGCTGCAGAGCTTTATCTGCATCTTTTTAAGGTAGTCGATTCAATATATATATATGTATAATATATATAA
>SLJO01000067.1 GCA_007135095.1 Bacteroidales bacterium
AAGTGAAAATTTTTCAGGGCACAATGCATTGCATGGGAAATCGACCGTCAGGTCAATTTTCCATCAAGTGAAAATTTTTCAGGGCACAATGCATTGCATGGGAAATCGACCGTCAGGTCAAATTTTTTTTTATCCGGAAATTTACAAAGACCGTAACATATACAAATTACAAAAAATAAATCAACTATACTATTCCCGCAGGCGTGATCATAGTCAGTAAAAATGCCTAATTTTGCAGTTCCCTGAAAAAACGAACATTATGCAAAAAGGCAAGGAAGGCAAACCTCATATTGGCATCTACGGACGCCGTAATAATGGCAAAAGTACCCTGATAAATATTCTTGCAGGATCTGAAATAGCGATTGTATCGGAAATTCCCGGCACCACCACCGATCCGGTAAAGAAGTCCTTTGAGATTACAGGATTCGGACCGGTCGTGCTGGTTGATACTGCCGGCTCCGATGATTTCGGTTCCCTTGGGGAAAAAAGGATTGCCAAAACCCTTGAAACCCTGAGCAATGTCGATCTGGCAATTTTGGTGATCACAAACAACCGGTTCGGGGAACCGGAAAATAAACTGATTTCGGAATTCAGAAAGTTCGACCTGCCATATATTATCATTCACAATAAATCCGACATTGAAAGGCTCCACGAGGATACCAGGAAGCATATCCGGGATTCAGCCGGTGCCGGAATCATTGAATTCAGCAGCAAATCGGACAAGTACCCCGAGGAAATTATTTCAGCGATCAGATCTGCGGTCCCTGATTCTGCCTGGAAATCAACGGGATTGATTGGCGACCTCCTGGATTACGGTGACATAGTACTGCTTATCACACCCATTGATGTGCAGGCGCCTGCAGGAAGGCTAATTCTTCCTCAGGTGCAGGTTATACGTGATATAATTGACAATGACGGGGTTGCGGTAGTCTGTAAAGAAAGGGAAATTGATGCATTTTTGCGGAAGACAGCAATAAAGCCCCGGCTTGCAATAACCGACAGCCAGATATTCATAAAAGCCGATGCGTCCATACCCCGCGACATTCCCCTTACCAGCTTCAGCATTGTTCTTGCCCGGTACCGTGGCGATTTTGAATTGTATCTCAAGGGAACACCAAAGATATCGGAGCTTAAAAGCGGCGACAGGGTACTGATACTGGAATCATGCACCCATCATGTTTCATGCGATGATATAGGGCGGATAAAAATTCCACGCTGGATCAGCAACTTTACAGGAAAAAAGCTGGAGTTTGATGTTGTTGCCGGGCTTGCAAAACTACCGCGTCCCGTAACAGAGTATGCCCTGGTAATCCAGTGCGGGGGCTGCGTAATTACCCGCAGGCAGCTTATAAACCGTATCCGGGGAGCAGCGGATGCCGGTGTACCGGTAACAAATTACGGCATGGCCATTGCCTGGGTGCAGGGCATATATCAACGGGCGGTGGCACCTTTTGTGAACATGAAAGACAGTGCCGTAAATTACCTTTGACAACCGGGAATGGGCAAACCCTTAAAACGGTAAAAAGGGGAAGCGCTAGCCTGCTTCCCCTTTTTACCTAAAACCTAACCTAAACTTAAAACTTATGAAAACTACCAAACCTAAAAATCACATGAAAAAACCAAAACTATCTGTAAAAACCCATTGACCTTTTATCCTCTGGAAAACCTCCATTATAAAAACAGCCATTTCCCATTATTATTGGGTCGGGATTGTTAAAATAATTTAAAAATTCCCGCTTCTTTTTACCAGCTGCCCGGGGAGGACACTAAAACTGAAAGTAGATGAAAGGCTGTATCGCAGCAGATTTGACCTGGTATATTACAAAGACAACCACCACAACGACAATTACTTTTACCGCCTGGGGTGTACTTATGAACCCTCCCCTGCAATACTCCTTATATTCGGAAGGCATCCAGTGAACAATCATTGCCAGGAGCATAAGGGAAAAAACATTTATGTGGGTGAAAACAATACGTGGAATATTTTCCGCACCAAAGGAATTAAAAATGCGGTACAGCATATTATTGACATGTTGCATCGTTTCCCCCCTGAAAAACAACCAGGTAAACGATACGAACTGAAAGGTAAGGAATACCGAAAAAAACCGCCGGAGGCCCCTTGAGGGTCTTGATATCCTGCCGGAAGAAAAAATTCCCTTCCCGAATTTGTGACCTGCCAGAGCCAGTCCGTGCAGTCCGCCCCACAAAATAAACCTCATGCTGGCGCCGTGCCATAATCCACCCAGCAGCATGGTAACCATCAGGTTGGCATTTGTTCTTATTCTCCCTTTCCTGTTGCCGCCAAGGGGTATATAAAGGTAATCCCGCAACCAGGTGGAAAGGGAGATATGCCACCTGTGCCAGAAATCGGCAATATTGACAGCCTTATATGGTGAATTGAAATTTACCGGCAATCTGAAACCAAGCAATAATGCCACGCCTATAGCTATATCGGTGTATCCGGAAAAATCACAATAAATCTGTACAGAATAGCCGTAAACCGCCATCAGATTCTCAAACCCGGTATAGGAAAGGGGATTTTCAAAGACACGATCGACAAAATTAGCAGAGATATAATCCGATATAATCATCTTCTTTATAAGCCCGTTTAGGATCAAAAACACCGAATGTCCCATTTGCCGGGTACTCAATTTAAAGGAATTGTAAAGCTGTGGAATGAATTCGGCAGCCCGCACGATTGGCCCTGCCACGAGCTGGGGAAAAAAGGAAACATAAAAGCCGAAATCGACAATGTTGGTTACCGGCTTTAGCTTTCTGCTGTAAACGTCTGCAGCATAGCTGATGGTCTGAAAGGTGAAAAATGAGATGCCGACCGGAAGTATTATTACAGAGATGTCCATATCCCGTCCGGCAATGCTGTTATAAACACGGGTAAATATATTCATGACCTGAGCTTCACTGCCCGTGAGGTCATTATAAATATCAGTGAGAAAATATGCATATTTAAAATAGGCAAGCAGGCCGAGGTTCAGGAATATGCTGAGGGTCAGAAAAAGTTTTCTGAGTGCCTGTGTGTTTGCCCTGTGGATTAGGTGGCCAAGGGTATAGTCGGCAAGGGTAGAGAAAACAAGAAGGGAAAAAAAGTACCCGCCCGATTTGTAATAGAAAAAAAGGCTCATCAGCAGCAGGTAGGCATTGCGCAGGGTATTCCTTTTGTAAACAGTGCTGTAAAACAATAACAAAACAAACAGAAACCCCCAGAAATATAACCTGGTGAAAAGCATGGGGTCATCCTGGGAAAAAGTAAAAATGCCGGAAAGAAAATCCATCAGATCTTAATTAGGTTCTCTCTGTTACCGATGCAAAATACAAATAATGGATTAATGTATTATCATTTCAGCTTCCCCCCGTAAATACCGGTCGTATTCCTCCATAATGGCATTAAACAACAGGTCGCCGACAAGGATTGAACCACGATAACTGAAATGGGTATAGTCAGGCTGACCCAGCGGGGGACTGGCGGATACCCAGGCAGGCATCGAATTTTTTCCTCCCATTGCCTCATACAGATCCCAGAAGGGAACGCCTGCCCTGAATGCGGCATTCCTCTGGGCATCACGTATCAGTTCAATATTGGGATAGGATTCATAATACCCCCCGGCAGTCCTGGCTGACATGTCGGAAACACCGACGACCAGGATGTTTATATCGGGGGAAAGCGACTTTATAAAGCGAAGCTCCCTGTAAAGGGAGTTCTCGAAAAAAGTGTAATCATCGACAATATGGGGAACGATATTTAATCCAAACTGCAAAAGCACGAGCCTGGTGCCATGATCCTCTATCATCTGTTTCATAACAGCCGGGTCGGTGCGGGAAAATTCCAGTCCCCTGCTGCCCCTGAGCGGCACGTTATCAACGGCCACACCTGAGGCATCATCAATGGAAACAGCATATATATCAGCACTGCCCTTCCCGGTCAGGATCAGTGAGAATTCATTTGCGCCAGCGGGGAGAGTCCATGATATTTTACCTGTTGAATTATCCGCAGCGACGATTTTTGAAGCCAGGGTTTCACCTGAGGCACTGAGTCCAATTGTAAAAGGTTCCTTGCCGGAACCGAAAAAGACACTCAGTTCCTTCATCTCACGTGAGCGGCGATAGCCTGTGGCGGCGGGCCTGACAGTCAGGGATCCCCTGATGACGCTATCCCCGTCTGAGGGGACAAGTTGTGAATATGAAAGCAACAGCCCGTAGCGGTTATGTATGCTTCCCGGATCGGGCCTTCCCAGGGGTGTGTGACGTTTCCAGTTCCCGACTGGCCGGATGCGCAGTGACGCGGTGTGGGGAACCGCAGATAAAACAGGAAACATTCCGATTCCCGACCCGCCAAACCGGATCTGAAATCGGTTGCGCAGAACCGAACTTATCCTGTCATTTTCAAGCTGTGAATCACCGTAATGAATAATCCTGATGAGCTCATTATTTCCGCGATTCTCAAGGGCTCTAAAAAACCCGTACAGCAAAGTATCCGTGCCGGCGGGATATTGAACGGGATATATCAGTGTACGCAGTGCACCCTCGTCGGCAGCATAATGGCAGGTTGCATCTGAATCTTTTTCCCGGAATAAGCTGTCACCGTAGGGCATTCCGGCTTCAGATTCCGTAACTGCAGGCACCGGATATCCAGGTACAAGTGATTCCTCAAGCTTGTCCATGTGATCTTCCAGATGAGAAACATCGGCATACCCGGGATCTGCCGGGTCAAGAATATCCCGTACCCCGGGAAAGTATAAATACATATCAGGCCCCACCCGGATCCCGCCGGGAGGAAACACCACCGATATGAGCAAGAGCAAAGTAAATACGCAAAGAAGAAACAATAAGACACCGGAGGGTTTGATACCTTTCTCCATTGACCGAATTTGTTGTTATTAAATCACGCAGTACCGTGTTTTAAATCCTCCTGAAAAGGATACCCGGAAATAACAATCACTTTTGAGTATGATCAGCCAGCCGGCTTAATTTTCAGCCTCTGTCCCGGAAAAATGCGGCTTGCGTTATTAAGCTGATTCAGTCGCAGGATGTCCCTGTCGCTTATTCCGGGAAACTGCCGGGCAATATCCCAAAGAGTGTCTCCCTGCCTTACCGTATAATAAAGGTAGTCGCCTGGCTCACCGCTAACGGTGGTCACAGGAGGCGGATTCAGGGAAGGAGCCCTTCCCCTTCTTGACTGCTTGACAGCAAAACTCAATTTGTCGATTTCACTGTAATAATCCGACTGGCCGGATGGAACATAGACAACGAGCCTCTGGCCGGTACGGATAATGTTTCCCCTTATATTATTCCAGTTCCTGAGGTCCGATAAGCCGACATTAAACCACTCGGAAATAAACCCCAGGTTATCACCCTGCTTTACCGTGTAATTTACGGCTGTCCTGCCTGGCGGCACGCTGATGGTTCTTGCGGTTCCAGGGGTAACAGTCAGGTTTTCCCTGCTTAAAAAATGATCGGCTTTGAAGGCAAATATGCTGTCCTGATGATCAATAAATTTCGAGGCATAGGTGACAGGCAGTCTCAGGGCATAGGTATGCTCCCGGGCAGGAATAATATCCCTGCGGTACTGGGGATTCATATCCCTGAGCATCTCAATTGGTAAATCAAGCACCTGGGCTACCTGCATAAGATGCACTTCCCTGTTTATAGAAATTGTATCTGTAAATATCGGAAATTCCTTGGCTACGGGAACAAGGTTGTGTTCCCTGTAATATGTCATGGCATAGGTGGCGGCAATAAAGGCGGGCACGTATCCCCTGGTCTCCCGTGGCAGATGATAATAAATCTCCCAGTAGTTCCGTGATCCGCCGGCCCTGCGGATTGCCCTGTTGACATTGCCGGGACCGCAGTTGTATGCGGCAAGTACAAGAGTCCAGTCATTGTATATGCCGTACAGATCCTTAAGGTACCTGGCGGCAGCGTGGGTCGAAGCCAGCGGATCGCGCCGTTCATCAACAAGGGAGTTTATCGTAAGGTTGTACATTCTGGCCGTGGGGAACATGAACTGCCATATGCCGGTAGCACCTGCACGCGAGACCGCACGGGGATTCAGGGCTGATTCAACCACCGGCAGGTACCTGAGTTCAAGGGGCAGGTCATAATAATTCAGAACTTCCTCGAATATGGGGAAGTAATAATCGGTGAGTCCGAGCATGACCTCTACCTGGTTTCTGCGGTTCCTTGTATATACATTGATAAAGTTTTTAATAATGGGGTTATAGCTCATGTCAATATCTGAAATTATGTTCCCCAGCCTTTTCATGTATACCGAATCGGGAAAATCGGGAATTACAGAATCGGTAAAATCTGGCTCACCCAACTCGCCGCCATACATTAAAGCATTTTTCACGTACCAGAGATTCAGTAAACTGTCAAGGTTGCGCTCAAAGTGTGTATCTATGGTGTCTGAAGGAATATTCAGCCTTGTTGTGGAGGTTGAGCCCGGCCTTGAATAAGAGGTAACCGAAAGAATTAGAACGGCAGTAATGACAAAAAGGTTCTTCATATGTTTAACGTTGTTAATTTATTTAATAATGACTGAATCGCGTTCCGTCAGATGGCGCTAAGAACTGAATTACGTTTTTCCGGAATATGCATTTTTTTCCGTATGCGCAACCTCTCCAGGTACCAAAGCCTTTTGGCAGAAGTAACGGGATCGGGTAAATCAGGTTTAAATCATAAATATGATACTGAAAAACGGAACTGTCAAATGATCAGGATATTATACGAACCATGAATCATGAGGGTTTCATTCCGCTACGGGAAATTTATCTTACAAATATATTAAAATTTTATACTCAACCGAATTCCCATTCCAATTTGTCCTCCCCTTCCTGCCATGGGCTGTTCAATTCCCTGGAATGAAGGGCCAACACTCATTCCCAGGTCATCACCAACATCAAATTCAAAAAGATGGGCATCAACCGTTGCATCTATAATAGTGAGGGCATAGAACAATGCCGTCCAGACTACTGTCCTGTCGCGCTGCCGCCTGTAATGGTCCTTGAACCTGGTAAGCACATCGTCGGTGTAGCGGAAATCGGATGCAAATTCATCAATTGTTTCAGGGTTGCCATCAAGACGGAAATCAAGCGCATTCCGGTAGCGGACAAATTCTTCATGGGTAAACATGGTATACCAGGCAAGGCCTGCAAAGCCGGCATACACTATTGGAACTTTCCAGTATTTTCGGTTATAAATCTGGCCCAGCCCCGGAAGGACAGCTGCATACATGGCAGCCTTTCGCGGGTCGGGTGCAAATACCGCCCCTGATTCTTCCTGCAGCAAATCATCAGCAATCAGGCCTTCCTCACCGGAGCGGGCCTCCGGGACATGGATCAGCAATAGAAATTGCAGCAGTATTAATACAGATAAACTTCGCGGTAGATTCTTCAAGGCAGACTTATGTTCAAATTCTTCAGAATAACGAAGAGCCGAACTGTTTAAGTATTCAATTTATCCAGTAACCCGACGATTCTTTCAAGCTCCTCATTGGAAGTAAATGGTATTACTATTTTGCCCCTCCCTTTCTCATTCCTTTTGAACTCAACGCCGGTACCGAAAAAGTCGGCAAGATGGTTGCGCAGTGACCCGTATTCACCGGGGTCCTGTTTTCCGGCAACTGCGGGTTCCTTCCCCTCAGATTTTTTTTCACTGCGATTCCTGACCAGCTCCTCAACTTTCCTGACCGACAGATCATGACTTATGATTTTATGATAGAGCTCAAGCTGCCCGGAGGGATCTTCAATACTGATAATTGACCGTGCGTGCCCCATACTGATCTGCCTGTGCTTAATGCCAAGCTGTATCTCGGCGGGCAGTTTAAGAAGCCTCACATAGTTAGCTATGGTAGAACGCTTTTTGCCAACCCTTTCACTCAGGTTTTCCTGGGTAAGGGTGCATTCATCCATAAGGCGCTGGTAACTGATGGCAATTTCTATGGCATCAAGGTCTTCCCTTTGAATATTCTCCACCAGCGCCATTTCCAGCAATGCCTGGTCATCGGCAGTTCTTATAAAAACGGGAATAGTTTCCATCCCTACAATACCGGCGGCCCTGAAGCGTCTCTCCCCGGCAATAAGCTGATACCGTCCATCACCCCTGTACCTGACAATCACCGGTTGAATAATGCCAAGTTCCTTTATAGAGGCCGCAAGTTCCTGGAGAGACTCTTCTTCGAACCTGGTCCGGGGCTGAAAGGGATTGGCCTCGATAAGTTTAATATCGATCTCATCATGCCCGGCGGGTAAATTATCTCTTTTCCGTGGTTCCTCATCGGTGATCAGCGCGCTAAGGCCTCTTCCCAGGGCATTTTTCTTTGCAGCCATTATTTACTTTATTATTAAATTCAATAAACCTATTCACCTATTCAATTATTTTGTCGGCGCTGGCAATCCTGGTCTTCTCATTTCTCTGCAGTATCTCCCTTCCCAGGTTAAGGTAATTTACAGCACCGTTTGAATTTATGTCATACATCAAAACGGGTTTGCCAAAGCTTGGAGCTTCACTTAACTTAATATTTCGCTGGATAATGGTTTCGAATACCATTTGCTGAAAATGTTTCCTCACCTCATCCACAACCTGGTTGGACAGACGCAATCTTGCATCATACATGGTCAGGAGGAAACCTTCGATCTGAAGTGTGGTGTTAAGGCGGTTCTGCACAATTTTTATCGTATTAAGCAGCTTCCCAAGGCCCTCAAGGGCAAAATACTCACACTGGACAGGGATCAGGACCGATCCGGCTGCCGTCAGGGCATTAAGAGTAATCAGCCCCAGGGAAGGGGAACAGTCGATTAGTATAAAATCATACCTGTCCTCAATTCTTGCAACCACTTTTTTAAATATGTGCTCACGGTTGGGAAGGTTGGTCATTTCAATTTCGGCACCCACCAGGTCGATGTGAGAGGGTATCAGGTCGAGCTTTTCAACCGCGGTGTTCAGTATGATACTGTTTGGATCAACATCATCAATAAGGCATTCGTATATACTTGTTTTTATATTCCGTATGTCAAATCCAATACCCGATGTGGCGTTCGCCTGCGGATCCGCATCTATTAACAGGACTCTTTGTTCAAGAACCGCCAGGCTTGCGGCAAGATTAATCGCCGTCGTAGTTTTTCCCACGCCACCCTTTTGGTTGGCCAGTGCAATGACTTTCCCCATTTATATTCTATTATATAAAATTCAGCACAATAATAAAGAAATTTCCTCTAAAGATAGACCAAAATTACACTTAAATGGGATAACTGATCTTTTGATCAAACCTGAGTTTTTAACAACAAAATCCGGCTTTTCAACACCTTATTAACATTTGTTGCGGAAATAACTCATTTGCAACCTGCTGTCGGTATGCCAATTTATCAGTTCCCGCAAAAATTGTTTATAAATACAGCTTGCCTACGGCAGGAAATTGGAATCTCCCCGCTGCTTTATCCGTAAAAAGGCATTTTAAGTGTATTTGCAGATTACACAAAAAAATCATACGTTTGAAGCCTCAAAATACTGAAAGGCAAGTGCATGAATTACCGCACGATATATTAAACTGATTTTAACTTGAATAGCATATTTTATACGAATGATTAGTTAATGATGCCGGATACTGAACATGAATCTCTGGTAATTGTAAACCCGAACGCAGGCAGGCGAAAGGGAAAAAAAGACTGGGTCAGGATATCAGGCTTACTGGATCTGGCAGAGATCAGATTCAAAGCCGTCTTTACGCGGTTTCCAAGGCATGCGATCCATATTGCAGCCTCACACATTGAAAACGGACACAAAAACCTTATCGTGGTTGGCGGTGACGGGACAATGAATGAAGTTATCAACGGGATCTTCAGGCAAAAACGATATCCCACTGCCGATATTTCTGTGGGCATGATCACTGTAGGAACAGGAAACGACTGGGGGCGCATGTTCAATATCCCAATGGGATATTCCGAGGCAATCTCAACAATAAAAAAGAAAAACAGCTTTGTCCAGGATGCCGGGGTGGTAAAATATTTTCACGGTGAATGCCAAAACAGCCGCTATTTTGTCAACATTGCAGGAATAGGCTTTGATGCTCTTGTTGTAAGTAAAACCAACAAAAAAAAGGAAGCCGGAAAAGGCGGGACTTTTAGCTACCTGAAAAGCATACTGGTGAGCCTGATGAAATACAGGCATACAAAAACAAAAATAATAATTGACAATATTGCAATAACCAATAATGTGTTCAATATAAGCATCGGCATCTGCAGGTATAACGGAGGCGGGATGATGCAGCTTCCCGATGCCGTAGCCGATGACGGACTGTTTGACATTACCGTTATCAACGAGATAAAAAAGCATGATGTCATACTTAACCTTAAAAGGCTTTATGACGGCACGATAACCCGGCACCCTAAAGTGGATACCTACAGGGGCAAATCAGTCACCATTGATTCACATCCTGTAATTCACCTTGAAACAGACGGGGAGACACTGGGCCACAGTCCGTTCACGTTTGAGATAATTCCAAGAAGCATCAGGGTGCTTGTGGGATAGAGAGCCCTGACTTTATCCCCTGCACCAGGACTTATTTGCGGCCAGGGGAATGCCGCGAAGGGGAGTAATTACCGCGATACCAAAACAGGTTCAATCTCGAAAAGCCTTGGCCAGTTTTTCCCGGTCACAAAAAGCCGGTCATTCTCCTTATCGTATGCTATGCCGTTGAGCACATCAAGGTTGGGATGGTGATACTGCTTGTCGAGCAACCCTGACAGGTCTATAATTCCGGTTACGCGTCCGCTTTCGGTTTCAATAATAACAATTTCATCTGAATCGAAAATGTTTGCATAGATCTTTCCGTCAATAAACTCAAGTTCGTTGAGATTTTCAACCCTCCCGTTATCATCAAAAACTTCAATGCGCCGGGTTTCAGTAAAATACTGAGGCTCGAGCACATAAATATAATGTGACCCGTCGGTTTTGTAAAGACTGGTGCCGTCACTTGTGAGCCCCCAGCCTTCAGTCTGATAATGCACTTTGCCAAGGACCCGGAAGCTTTCCTTGTCATAGATAAACCCTACACCTGATTTCCATGTCAGCTGGTAAAGCTTGCCATCGTGCAGGCAAAGACCCTCTCCGAAGAGTTGCCGGTCGAGGTTCAAACTTCTGATGACCTCCCCTGTTTCAATCTCCACCTTTCTCAGTGTTGACTGGCCGTACTGTCCTGTTGATTCATAAAGATACCCGCCACTGTACACAAGTCCCTGGGTAAAAGCCCGGCTATCATGGGGATAGCTGTTTACTATCCTGTAGGTATAACGATCCGGAACTATGTCTGACCCGATAACTACACCAAGCGGATATGTCTCCCCGCTTCCATCATCAAATACAACAGATATGCGTATCTGACGGTTGCCCACAGGCTGGCCCGAAGAATCCCACAACAGGGTCCCGGGTAAATTTCCGGAAAATTCTGCGTCCTTGCCGTCAACCCGGAAGGTAACCGAAGAAACGGAACGTGAATCATCATCACCGAGCGAAAAGACAACAGGGATCACCTCTCCCCTTGTAAAGGTTTCCCCGGCACGGGGCTGTAGTACTTGTCCCGAAAGCCCGGCTGGAATGTCAGTTGCAGCGGGCGACCGGGAGGAAAGGTCCGCGTCTGAACCATTCTCAGGGGAGGATGATTCGGAGCAGCTCCCGATAAAACTGAAAAATATAAAAGTTAAAAATAGCAGATAGTGACCACGAGCATGCATGAAGTTCTGATTTAAAATAATTATTTATGCCGGGACCAGCTGGTTACGGATAAAATGAAAAAAGGGGTCATTGTTTTCTGCCAAGGATTTTTTGCCATATCCCCGGTTTATCATTTGTTTTTTCATCAAAAGCATGGTTTGTTTCTGAATTCTCCCCGTTGTCAAGCATTTGCCACACTTTGCTCCACCCCGGAAACCCGCCTATGTTTCTGTCGTCGATAAAAACATGCGCATGAATCTTCCTGCTGAAATCGGGAACGAATATCTCTTCGGGATAACTGTTGTTGACGGCATAGAATTCAACCCCGTTTTCCCTGCAGAATTCAACGGCTGCCTCAAGCTCCGCCCCTGAACGGTATGTCCAGAGAATTATCTGATGTTTCTGTTTTTGCAGCTCCCTGAGCGTTTCAAATGCAAACAACATGGGTTTGCCGATATCCGGGTAGGCATCCTCCACTATGGTACCATCAAAATCTACAGCAATCTTCAACATATATCAAAAAAGTTAAAAGAAAAATTATCCCTCACGGCCAAAAACATACCTTACTGAGAAAATATTAGAATATAAAGATATGGTTTGTGGGGAAATATTACTCAGTGCATAATCAAGATAAAAATTACCAAGCTGCAATCCCACCCCTGCAGAAGGGTCGGCAAGCAGCCTCTTTTTCTTTTCAAATTCCGTAACCCGCTGCACATTTCCCAGCCCGGTGCGGACAAATACCAGGTCAGCATAATTTGCCTCAAACCCGATTACAGGCTCTGCTCCGATAAATCTGCTGCTCATCACGGCAGCTGTCTTCCCTTCAAAGGAAACGGAGGCATTTAATTCCATGAGCAGTGAAATATTGTCACTTAATAAAAATGTCCTTGCCGCTCCGAGGTATAGCCTCGGCAGTGTCAGTTCAAGGCTATTCTCAGGTGGCAGGTTATATACAGAGTCTGCAACACCAATCGCAAGCTTCTCCTCATTGAACTGCCACACGTTAAATGTGCTTGTTGCATCGCGTAAAACCGCACCAAACTTCCAGTTATTGTGCATAAACCGTGCCGCAATATCAATACCAAAACCCCAGCCTGAAGCAAATTCGCCCACAACCCGCCTGATTATTTTCAAATTCCCCCCGACATCAAGTCCTTCGACCCCGGGGGATCTGGAATAGGTTAACAGCAGGGCATAATCGGCCACGGAGAATGAACTTATGCGGCCGTAATCGAAATTCCCGTCACTGTCTATCAGCTCAATTGTATTGGGGATATCATCAACACCATATCTTAGTAATGATATGCCTATAGCACTGCTTTCGTCAAGCCGGCTCCCGAGGCCGATGTAGTCAAATTTGGCAATTCCGGCAAAATACTGTGCATGCATCAGTGCCCCCTGGTATCTTCCCTCGAGCCGCACCAGTCCGGCAGGATTCCAGTAGGCCGCCGTAACATCATCGGCGGAAGCCACATAGGCACTCCCCATGCCGATTGATCTTGCCCCCACACCAACATTCAGGAACTCATTTGAATATTTCGCGGACTGAGAAGCGGCATTGGCTGATACCATGCTAAGCAGGGCCAGGACATACATGCGGAAGCAGGGGTACATTTGGGGTTAAATTAATAAAAATCCCTTATAATATGATAAATCACCGGCGATTCCATCGGGGAAATCACATCTGTGTATTCTGACAACAGACAATGTGAGATATAAACACAGACCCGGTCTGAAATCATCCTGATTTCCGTGCAAACTATCATTTTTAACTTACTTTTACAATTTTTATTGTAATAAATGCAAATGCCTTATATGGCATAATTAAATCAGATGATGACAAGGAAGATAAAATCAATCAAAATGAGCATCCCCAGCATTATTACAATGCTCAACCTGTTATCGGGCTGCGTTGCCATTCTTCTTAGCTTTCACGATATTGCCCTGGCAGGACTGATGATCCTGCTGGCAGGGGTGCTGGACTTTGTTGACGGACTGGCGGCGCGGGTTCTCGATGCATATTCCGATTTTGGTAAAGAACTGGATTCCCTTGCCGACATGGTAAGTTTCGGGGTGGCACCCTCGTTTATCCTTTTCCAGCTTCTGCACATGTCACTTATTGTGAAAAATCCCGGCTTTAGTTTTGACAGTCTTGCCGGTACTGAAATCCTGATACTTTTATGCTCTTTCCTGCCGGCCGTGTTTGCTTCACTGCGCCTTGCCAGGTTCAACCTGGAAAGCAGCAAAAAGGACTCCTTTATCGGACTTCCTTCCCCTGCAGCAGGTATATTTTTTGCTTCTGCAGGCTATATATTTTTAACAACCGACACCAGGTGGGTTCAGGAAGCGCTGCTTAATACACCTCTCTTAATGGTCCTGAACATTGGCCTTTCCCTGCTCATGATTGCACCACTGCCAATGTTTAATATCAAGTTCAGGAACTTCAGATTTGCCGGCAACAAAATAAGATACCTCTTTGCCCTGCCTTCCCTGTTCATGGTGATCTGGTGGGGCCTGCAATCCATCCCGGTCATTATACTTTATTATATATTACTCTCCCTTATACTGTTACTGGTCCGCGAGGCAGGTATGCGCCCTGACTAAGCGCCGAATTGTTTATTTCCATCGATGGGCAGTTACACAGTGCATCAGTCATTCCCGCCGTTAATCCCTTCCTGGATACGGATCGACTCACTATGGACGAGCTGAAGGAAGTCGCGGGTAAACATCTCCGAAAGTCCCGCTTTTATAGCATACTCCCTTCTGGAGGAAAGAATATTGTCCCACCTCGCTGACTGAAGTACGGAAATCCCCTGTTCCCGCTTTATCCGGCCTATGCGCTCTGCGTACCTGAATCTCCTTGCAAGCAAATCTATCAGTTCTTTATCGATATGGTCAATATGATCCCGGCATTTTTCCAGTTCAGTCATATGTTTACTTTTTACCGGTAAAAATAGCAAGTTGTTTGCATATTCAAGCAAAAGGCCGCCTCAATCTTTTAAGGCGGCCCTTTCAGTTTTTGTTCCGGGGATGGTTAGTTGATGACCGGAAGGCCGGTCTGATCAAGGAAGTCATTGTGTTCATTGCCCCATATATCATCGCCGTTGGAAATTGTAAAGATGATGTCATTGAAATCCTCATCGCTTCCCGCCAGCATATCTTCAAATCCAAGCACGATATTCCCGCACTCGGCCTCCAGGAAAAGAACATGCTTGCGCACATCACCGGGGTTAAACTCCGGTGTGGTATAAACCGTGTGCCTGGGGAATTCGCTTGGCTCGTTAAGGTCTTTATCCCAGCCATCGGCAATGATATAGAAACCTATAACCGTGCCTGCGGGAAATATTTTATTATCAGCACCCAGCCTCACCCTTTCACCCTGTTTCCTGGACACCCCGTTACTGTTCTTATTGACATAGTTGTAAATAATGCTTTTGTTAAGTTCGTCGGCAGATTCAGGGACCGCATCATTTGGATAGGCATAGTATCCGAACCTGTTGTGCCACCCGGCACCGTTATGGATAAAGGTGATATAAACAGGTCCGTCCTCAGTTAGCGTCAGGGTGCCCGGAAGTCCTTTTTTCGAAAGTTTATGGGCGGGATGATCGGTATGAGTAATATTTTTCTTTTCAGGAAAATATTCAACAATCGTGGGCCAGAGTGTCGAGCAGGGCTCTGTTGGCTCAAGCTCCACTATTTCAAGTATCTTAAGCCCCCCCAGGCCTGTTGCAACAAAAATTTTGTTGCCATCGGCCTCAACAAAATTAGCCGATGACCCCATCTCAAACTTCATTCTGCCAATCGGGCTGACACTTTGTTCATTGTCGATCTCAGCTATATGCACCCCTGAGCCTCCGTTGGCTATAAGTATAAGGTTTTCATTGACAGAGACACCGTTGGTTACATAATCAAGCGGGACTTCGGCATCTTCATGCTCCACGGGCCTGGGAAGCGAGGCTACCGGATCTCCTCCGGTATTGATATCATACACCTCCATGCCGCCTGTGCCGGCGGCAACAAACACCAGGTTATCCTTTAGCCTGACGATGGACTTTGCCTCGAGATAATCATCGCCTTCAAAATGGCTGCCGCCGGTGGTGATCTCCCTTAAAACATCACCCTCCATATTCATTACCAGGAGCCTGTTATCTTCAGCACTGTAAACCACAAGGTGGGTACCATCGGTATCTATAGAGCGGGCATAGGGAACGGGTATATATTTCTTGAGCTTCATTGCGTTATCCAGTATGCTGAGTCCGCCGTCAGAGCCGGAGGTTACATAGACCGAATTATTATCATTGTACCTTACATCATTCCCGGCAAAACTTTCCAGGTCAAAAAACAGGCGCGGTTCCTCAAGATGCTTGAAGGCGTTAGCCTTGTTGGCAATAAACTTTTCAACTATGGCGGGAGAGCCAAGTCCCAGCGGGTCGGGGAACAAATTACGGGCCCCCGTCAGGTAGATGAAGTTATTCTGCCCGTCCCCCTTGGGATCAACATCGATAGAGCTTATGTCTTTTTCAGGGAAAATAACATTCTGTATAAGCCGGGGATTTTCAATGTCGCTTATATCGAATACATCAACCCCCCCCAGGTATTCGGGCCCCCTGGTATTATAGGTGACAAAGGCATTATTGCCGACTATTTTAATATGTGAGGCCTGAAGGGTTTTGCCCTTATGCACCGGCGGGTCAACCTCGGCACGGAGATATATCTCGTAACGCGTGTTCAGGTAGCCGGACTTCAGGTCCTTTAAGCTGGCATCGGACCCGACGGGATAAACAGGCATCAGGCGGCCTCCTGCAATAGTATTAACCCTTTGGCCAAGCTGTGAAGGATTATTGTTGATGATCATCACCTCCTGGTTCACCCGGTCTTCAACAGGATCTTTTTCACATGAGGCCAGGAAAAAGCCAAATGCTGCAACAAGTGCCAGCATAAATATATTTCGTGCCATAATCAAAAAATTAAGTAAAAAATTATGAGAACTGAAGCTATCCAGTTGTATCGCTTTATTGTAATAAACAGTACAGCCCAAATAGTGCAAAATAAAGTAATGCAATATTCGAGAATAATATTGATACATATTACGGAACCGGCAATGAAAAGTTGGATAAATTTGACCAGCAGTCAATTTTCTTACACTAAAAGCTTAAAGGGCCGGCAGTAATTGATCAGCGGTCCGGATTTCCTGGCTGGAGATCATATTTTTTCGGTCAGCCGTTTGACCAGCTTGAAATTATTGAAAAATTCCTTCGCGATCACCCTTATTACCGTATAGGCGGGAATGGCAAGGAACATGCCGATAATCCCGGCGGTGCTCCCTGCTATCATAAGCACGATAAAAATTTCCAGCGGGTGGGCATGCACGCTGCTGGCGTAGATCAGGGGCTGGAATATAATGTTGTCAATAAGCTGGACACAGACAAACACAAGCAGCATATACATGAGCAACGGCAGCATTTCATTGTAGAAAGAAAGATCAAGATGGCTGACCACGCCTATGAAAATACCGATCGTGGCTCCGATAACCGGCCCGATATAGGGTATCACGTTAAAAACCCCTACAACCAGTCCTATTACCAGTGAATTGCGGAACTCAATCCCGACGATGAGCATGCCGGATGTGATAAGGATAATTATAAAAGTGATCTGGAGTATTATCCCGATAAAGTACCGCATCAGCAGGTGTCTTATGGATGACATTACATGCCTTACAGCGCTCTCGTGCCGTGTGGGTATGAATATAAGTATTCCTTCCAGGAAGAGCCTGTCGTCCTTTAAAAAGAAAAAAGTCATAAACGAAATTGCAAAGGCAGCAATGAAAACATTTCCCAGGATGGTGGCCATGGAGCTGAATATGCTGGTAAAAAAATCAATGTTGAGAATGGAGTTAAGCTTCTGGGTGAAAAATTCCGGTATGCTGAGGTCGCGGAAAGCATCCAGGCCAAGCCTCAGCATAAATATTTCCAGCTGCTGAATCGGCTCATCCAGATTACCAATTACCGTCTCGGCATTTATAAGGGCAAGCTCCCTGGCCTGGGAGGCGATGATTGGAATGAATATTCTGAAAAACAGCAGCACAACACCCCATAACAGCAGAAGCGCCAGAAGGGCACTTACGGCCCTGGGTATCCTGATCTGTTTGTGCCTGAGCCTGTCAAGCAAATCAACAACAGGCCGCCCAACAAGGGAAAGTACAAAACTGACCAGTAAAAAGGAAATTATCGCCCTTAAGTGCCAGAGCACCAAAAGCAGAACAACGGCTCCCAGAACAATGGCAATGTACTTCCCCGTTTCGCTCTTTAACTCAAACTTTGGATCCAGCGCTGTTTGTGCAGCCGGTTTATTGCTCATACCAGTGACTTTAATACCATATCGGGTCTGAATGATGGCTAAAACTAAACAAAAATAATGATTTTGCCCGTTTTTTAACATGATGCTGCAAAAACTTCGATCCGGCTTATAAATCAGTGCAACAGCGTCCAAAATTTTGTCCTCATAATTTATTTCTCTTTGATTATCTTCGTGGCCTGAATAAAGTTTTGTTTTATGATACAATCCCATGCAGGTGAGCTTTCCGCGCTTCTGGCTGCAGTCTTCTGGACTTTCACCGCCCTGGCTTTTGAATCGGCCGGGAAAAAGATCGGCTCGGTAACGGTAAATCTTGTGCGTCTTTTCATGGCCTTTATATTCCTGGGCATCTTCACATACTTCAGCAGGGGACAGTTTTTTCCCTCCGGTGCAAGCCTGCATAACTGGATATGGCTGTCATTATCGGGACTGGTGGGATTTGTGCTGGGTGATCTTTTCCTTTTCAGGGCATATGTTGTGGTGGGCGCACGCATTTCCATGCTGATCATGTCTCTGGCACCCCCGATCGCAGCACTTGCAGGCTGGCTGATAATGGGCGAAACCATGTCACGCCTGAGTCTGGCGGGCATGGCGGTTACCTTCACGGGAATCGCGATTGTCGTCCTGACAAGGCACAAGGATGATATTCCCCCCGCCACTGGCACCTCCAAAATCAGGCGAAAATCCAACGGGTTGCGCTTCTCTTACCCGTTAGCGGGATTGCTGCTTGCCTTTGGAGGTGCTGCCGGACAGGCTACCGGACTGGTACTGAGCAAATACGGCATGGCAGGCTACGATGCCTTTGCTGCCACCCAGATACGGGTGATCACTGGCTTCTTCGGTTTTATGTTCATATATACAGTGCTTCGGCGATGGTACAGGCTTATACCCGCCCTGAAAAACAAGGCAGCAATGAAAAGCCTTACCATCGGTGCATTCTTCGGCCCCTTCCTCGGGGTTTCTTTCTCTCTTCTGGCGGTTAAGTTTACCTCCTCGGGCATTGCAGCCACCATTATGAGTATAGTGCCCGTGCTTATTATTCCTTTTTCAATTATGCTTTTCAAGGAAAAAATAACCCCCAGGGAAATCCTGGGGGCAATTATTGCTGTCGGCGGAATAGCAATTTTCTTTTTGTAAGGAACCCTGCTAAGGCCGCATCAGCCTTCGGCAGACAAATATTTTATGAAATCTCCGCAGACAGCAGCTGCTGCCCGAATTTACGTCCGAAGTTTTTGAGCTCAGCTATCTTTTCCGCATGGGGATAGAATTTATTTGCAAAGCCGCCTTCCATTACTTTCAGCTTCAAGGCTTTCAGATTGCTGTCAATTATATTAACCGCTTCACCGCTCCATCCGAAAGAGCCGAAGGATGCTGCCAGTTTGCCCTTGTCCCTTATGGGATTTATCAGTGAGAATAGCCGGTAAACCGGGAGCAGCGTGTTCTGGTTAATCGTTGGAGAACCTACCAGCAGGGCATTGCAGCGTACCAATAGTGAATCAAGCTCACCCATGGGCATGGTTTCGATATCGACTGTTTCAACCACGATACTCTTGTCAGCTTCCCTGATGCCTTCGGCAATATATTCGGCCATCTGCCTGGTATACCCGTAGGCTGAAATATAGGTGAGCAATACCTGTTTGCTTTCAGAACTGGATCCGGCAAGGTATTCCATTGCATATTGCCGGGAAAGGTCCACATATTTCTTCCAGTCGGACCGCAAAATGGGGCCGTGACCCGTGGCTATGACAGATATATCCAGCGGACTGATCTTTTCAATGGCCTTTAGCATAAACTTGCTGAAAGGTTTGAGTATAACGTCAAAATAGTACTTAAATGAATCGTCATAATTATCCACCAGATCATCAAACATCGCGGGTGCGCAGAAATGGGCCCCGAAGGAATCGCAGGTAAAAAGCACCCTGTCCTCTTCAAGCCAGGTATATATCGAGTCGGGCCAGTGCAGGTTGGGTGCCGAAATGAATTTAAGGGTCTTATTTCCCAGGTCAAGGGTATCGCCGTCTTTCACCCTCATGCTTTTGAACGGAATGGAGACAATGTCCTCAAGGTAGCGAATGGCATTCCCGCTTCCCACTACCGTGGCACCGGGAACCAGCATGAGCAGGTTTTCGAGATTCCCCGAGTGATCCGGTTCGGTGTGATTAAGAATAATATATTCAATCTCCGAGGGGTTGGTCACTGCCCTTATCTTCTCAAACCAGGTATCCCAGAATTTTGCTTTGGTTGTTTCAATTATTGCCTTTTTCTCTGCATTAATGAAATAGGAGTTGTAGGTTGTACCGTATACTGTCTCCATAACAATATCAAATGTCACGATATCGTAGTCCAGTATACCGATCCATTTGACATCAGGGGTCACTTCCAGCACTTTGTTGTCAGTATTTTGCATGTTCTGTTTTTTTATGATTTATAAGCGGGAAAATGCAAATTTAATAAAATGCCGGAAAGTTGCATATATCAGTTTCACCCTACACCCCATGTAACGGGCATTCAGGTTCGGCCGGTCACAGGCCATGAAAAATGCCGGTGATGGTCAGGGACCGGCCGGCGGGGCCGTAAACCATAAAAGCTCCCTTTCGGGAGCTTTTATGGTTGGAATTCCTTTGCTTACTGGTTACCGGCCAGCCCGGTTTTGTCAGTTTTCCCCGAATCACATTCGTCCGGTACAGCTACACCATCTGCAGAGACTGCAGATGAGCAGCAGCCGGCGGCTTTTTCTTCAGCGGCCTGTGCTGCCTTTGCAGATGAACTGCAATCAGAAGCGGAACCGCCCGCGAGAACGGCATTTACTGCTGAGCCGCAATCACCGGCGGCGGTTTTCACCGCCTTTGCAGATGAACTGCATTCTGAGCCTTTTTCAATACCGCCTGTAAGGACGGCATTCGCGGAAGTACCGCAATTATTATCAGAGGCAACTGTGGCGCATTCAGTCTTCTTTTCGGTTGCCGAATTGTCCTTTTCAGATGAATCAAGTGAAAAGGCAGATACTCCAATAAAAGCTACAATAGCTATAAGTGCAAATAATTTTTTCATAATGGTTTATTGTTTTTATTTAGACCAAATATACTTTAATTGATCCAAACAAAATGTTAATTAATCATAAAAAAATCCGGGGGTTAGGAAAAGGAAGCTAAAACTGTAGTTTTTCCGGTGACCTTCTGCCCGAGCCTGACATTGAGTTTAACATCGGTTGGCAAAAAAAGGTCCACCCGC
Source organism: Bacteroidales bacterium (assembly GCA_007135095.1). Lineage (GTDB taxonomy): Bacteria > Bacteroidota > Bacteroidia > Bacteroidales > PUMT01 > PXAP01. The sequence goes on from SLJO01000067.1 coordinate 21,310, forward strand.
GACCCGAACTTGATAAATCCAAGTTCCTGTCCCTGTTGAACACTTTCACCGGTTTTTGCATAACACACGATTCGCCGGGCAAGGGCTCCGGCAATTTGTCGTACCAGTATGGTGTTTTTTTCACTGTCCTCTATGACAACCGAACAACGTTCATTCTTGCTTGAAGCCTTGGGATGCCATGCAAGCAGGTAATCACCGGGGTGGTACTTGTAATATTTCACAAGTCCGCCAATTGGAAAATGGTTAAGATGCACATCTATCGGCGACATAAAAATGGATACCTGAAGCCGTTTGTCTTTAAAATATTCATTTTCCCCTGTTTCCTCGATCGTCACGATCTTTCCGTCTGCAGGCGCAATGACAAGATTTGCATCCTGCCTGAACGAGCGGCTGGGCACCCTGAAAAACCACAATATGAGCAGGTAAACAATAACCGAGAGGGACAGAAAAACGGTGGTTAACACATGTCCTGCCGGGAGAATGATAAATGCCAGTGTATTTAAAACGGCAAAAACTATCAGAAATGATAAAAGGATCACATGACCTTCCTTATGTATTCTCATTGTATTAAGAGATAAAATTAAAATATACCCATATAACAGGAATCACAAATAGCCATGCATCAACACGGTCAAGTACTCCGCCATGACCGGGAAGGATTTTGCCTGTATCCTTAATGCCGAGCTTTCTCTTGAAAAGGGATTCGACAAGGTCACCGTACACGCCGAATACAACCACTATGATGGCAGTCCCCAGCCATTCTGCCCTTCCCAGCAAGGGAAATACCGGGTTCATGAACAAGGCAGCGAATATAACAACTATTCCCCCTCCAATGGTGCCTTCCCATGATTTTTTTGGCGAAACACTTTTAAAAAGGCGATGACGCCCCAGGGGGACGCCGATAAGGTAAGCTGCGGTATCATTAACCATTATCAGAATCAATACCCCGGCAAGCACGGCAGGGGTATAGGTGCTGTGGGGCGCACCGGGAAAAACAAGGAAATTAAGCAGGCTGAAGGGGACGGCGATATATATTATACCGTAAAAAGTGACCGCGAGATTGTCAAAACACTTCTTGTCCTGCCGGTATAGCTCTTTTATCATCATAACCGGCGGAAAAAGCATCAGCAGCGACAACCACCTTAATGGCAGGCTTCCCGATGCATAACCGTGTAAAAATACGAAAAGGATTATTGATGCAAAAAGAGCTGTAAACTTTTGCACCCTGAATCCTTCATTTTCCTTATGTTTGTAAAACTCAAGCAGTGACAGTATTGAAAGTGCAAGGTAAAACACAAGAAAAGTAATGCTGCCCGCAAAAAGGGTGCCGTATACCAGGATCACAAATAACGCTCCGGTAACAGAACGCTGAAACAAATTCTTCAAGGCTCGAATTCTTTTATTAATTGTTCCGCTACCGGCACCTTATCCTTTTCAACCATTACTTCAATATGCCCTATCGAGGGATAAGCAGAGTCCCGCTTATCCAGCACAACCGATTCTATTCCATTGTCCCTGAGCATTTGCTGCGCAATTTCGGCCAGGTATTTTTCCGGGGTAATATATACTGCTTCCCAGTTATCCATATTTTGAACAATTTCAGGCTCTTTTTTTTCCGGCCTCCTCATTGCCGGTATCCGGTGCCGCTTCCTTTTCCTTTGCTTTACCAGTTTTTACTTTGCCCGCTGCCTTTTTGCCGTGCTCCTTTCCCTGTCCTGTTCCATGATTATAGGCTTTATCGCCATCATCTCCGTGTTTTTTCCGGGTCTCTTTTGATTTTGCCGGGGACTCGTTCCCCGGCGGTTTGCTTTCCGTATCGCCGGGTGAGTGATTGCTGCTGCCCGGTTCACTGCCTGCCTCCTGAGGAACAGGCTGCTTGAGGAGAGGCTCCGTCTCGGGTTTTTTATATTTTCTTGCACCAAAGACGTTTTCAAGGTCTTCACTGAAGATAACCTCCTTATCGAGCAATAATTCCGCGAGCCTGGTCAGCTTCTTCTTGTTTTTTATCAGCAGGTCTTTTGCACGGTTATAGGCATTGTCAACAATATTTTTTACTTCCTTGTCTATCAATTCGGCCGTCTTCTCACTGTAGGGCTTGGAAAAGTTATATTCATTCTGACCCGAGGAATCATAAAAACTTATATTGCCAATGTTTTTGCTCATTCCAAAATAGCTGACCATGGCATAAGCCTGTTTTGTGATCCGCTCAAGATCATTAAGAGCTCCGGTAGATATCTTGTTGAAGTTGACCTCCTCGGATGCACGGCCGCCCAGTGCAACGCACATCTCGTCACTGAGCTGTTCGGTGGTGGTTATCTGCCTCTCCTCGGGCAGGTACCAGGCCGCACCAAGGGATCTGCCCCTGGGGATAATGGTAACCTTGACAAGAGGATGGGCATGCTCAAGCAGCCAGCTTAAAGCGGCATGGCCGGCCTCGTGAAAGGCAATGGTCCGCTTTTCCTCCATGGAAATGATCTTGTTCTTACGCTCAAGTCCGCCGATTATCCGGTCAATGGCATCAAGAAAATCCTGTTTGCCTACTTCCTTCTTGTCCTTGCGCGCAGCTATCAATGCGGCTTCATTGCAAACATTGGCAATATCGGCACCTGAAAAGCCGGGCGTCTGCTTGGCCATAAAGTCAACGTTTAGATTCTTCTCCAGCTTAACAGGCCGGAGATGGACCTGGAATATCTCTGATCTCTCGTTAAGATCGGGAAGCTCAACGTGCACCTGCCTGTCAAATCTTCCTGCCCTTAAAAGTGCACGGTCAAGAACATCCGCGCGGTTGGTCGCTGCAAGCAAAATGACTCCCATGTTGGGTTCAAAACCATCCATTTCGGTAAGCAGCTGGTTAAGGGTGTTTTCCCTTTCATCGTTGGCACCGAACCCTGGGTTTTTCCCCCTTGCACGTCCTACAGCATCAATCTCGTCAATAAAAACGATACACGGTGCCTTTTCCTTGGCCTGCTTGAAAAGGTCCCTGACCCTTGAGGCACCGACGCCGACAAACATTTCAACAAAATCAGACCCTGAAATTGAGAAGAACGGCACATTTGCCTCTCCGGCTACTGCCTTTGCAAGCAGAGTTTTTCCGGTTCCCGGGGGGCCTACCAGCAGCACTCCCTTGGGGATCTTTCCTCCAAGCTGGGTATATTTCTCGGGCTTCTTGAGGAAATCGACAATTTCCTTGACCTCCATCTTTGCCTCGGCAAGTCCGGCAACATCCTTGAAATCGATCTTCACATGCGATTCCTTGTCAAACATTTTAGCCTTTGACTTGCCCACATTGAATATCCCTCCCGGTCCGCCGCCTCCGGCGCTGCCGCTCATGCGGCGAAAAATAAATATCCAGATTGCCACCAGTATGAAAATGGGCAACAGCCAGCTTAATGCATCGGTGAAATAATCACGTTCAGTGACATAATTTACACTTACCCTGTCCTCCTGGGGAAAATCTTCCTGTGCTTCACGCAAACGGTCTTCAAACAACTCAACTGAGCCAATGGTGAAAATGTAGTGGGGTCCGGATCTGGAAGCCGAAGAAAACCCCCTGTCAAACAACTCTTCATATTTCGGATGGTCAAGCCTGTCCTGCTTTATGTATATCCTGGCGACTTCCCTGTTTACCACTTCAATTTTTTCAACATCCCGGGCACTTAGCATATCCCGCTCAAATTGCTGAAAATTGATCTCAACAGGTTTGCTGCCGGTACCGAAAATCTGAATGGCTATAAAAATAACTGCAATGATCCCGTAAATCCAGTAGAGATTAAATTTGGGCCCCTTACCATTACCTTTATCTTCGGGCTTTTTGCCCTGATTCCGGTTATTTTTATTCTGGTCCTTTTCTAACATATATTAACAATAAATTTTCATCCTAATCAATTTTTACAATATTACCATCTGCCCACAGTTCCTCAAGCTGGTAAAAATCCCTGTATTCTTTCTGAAAAACATGAACCACTATGCTGCCATAATCAAGAAGCACCCAGCGGGCATTTTCATGTCCCTCCTTATGACAGGATGGCCATTCCAGTTTTTCCTTCATCTCCCTTTCCACCGAGTCGGCTATGGCATTTACGTGGGTGTTTGAATCGCCGTGACAAATCAAAAAATGCTGACAAATCCTCTGCTCCAGGGAGGTAAGATCTATGTCAACGATCTCCTTGCCCTTGACCTTCCTGATCCCTCCAATTATATTGTATAACAGAGTTTCTGTCGTAATGTTTTCTATTTGTTTACCCATTAAATAATTTTGTCTGTAAAGTTAATCAAATTTTAGTATAATCACGGTATTCCCGCGTAACCACAATATCATGTGGCAATTCTTCATACCTGATTAATAAGTCGTTTCTAAAACGTACTTTTGAGGGCCATATTGTTGAACGCTCATCATTAAAAAAAATGCCATGCGCCTGGTTGGAAAAACATTACTGGAGTTCCCGTCCCTTGATTCCACCAATGAGTACTGCAGGAAAATAGCAGGCTCCCAGGAGATGACCGAAGGCACTGTGGTCTGGACAACAAGCCAGTTAAAAGGGCGCGGACAGGGAAAAAACACCTGGGAAAGTGAAGACGGGCAAAACCTGACTTTCTCCGTCTTTCTTCGTCCCGTATTCATGGAACCCGCAGAGCAGTTCTTCCTTTCCATGGTTGCTTCCCTGGGAATAGCAGACTGGATCAAGGGGCACATAAAAAGTGTTTCCATTAAATGGCCAAACGATATTTATGCCGGCAACAGGAAAATTGCAGGCATCCTTATCGAAAACTCAGTTATCGAAAACAGGATAAACCATTCCATCATCGGTATTGGGGTGAATATCAACCAGACACGTTTTGGAGATCATTTACCAAACCCGGTATCATTGAAGCAGATTACCTCGCGTTCATATTCACTCAAAGACGCCCTTGATCAGATCTGCAGCCGGATAGAATTCTGGTACCTTGGGCTGAAACGGGGCCACCGGCAGGAAATCAAAAACCATTATACCAGCCAGCTTCTGCGGCTGAACGAAAAACACACCTGCAGGGCCGGCGGCAAAACTTACCAGGCTTGTATAAGGGGGGTGGATAATTTCGGCCGGCTCGCCCTTGAGGATGAAAAAGGGATTGTAAGGCATTTCGGCTTAAAGGAAGTGGAATTCCTGAAGTAGTTTTTTCATCCCCATTCACGGCTGTTAAGATGCTCCGAGAGCTGGGAGGCAACAACCTCGAGGCCTTCCTTAAGGGGCTTTTTGGCTACCGCCTGCATTATCATATTAAGGTCGGCCTGCAAAACAATTTTCATTGCAGTGGCCCCGGTTCCCGAATCTTCAAGACCGATCAGCACATTGAACTGAAAAGGCAGCGACCCGTCGGATTCGAATACGACGTTTTTACGGGGCTCCCTTGAAACAATACGTATTATCACCTCTCCAAGACCCTCCGCCTTAAAACGGCAGCTATCCTTCTGCGCCTCAAAATTGCTTACCTTGCCATCGGGCACCAGGGAGGTGAAGTTGTTTATATCGGAAATAAACCCGTAAACATCTTCCCTGCCGGCATTTATTTTTTTTTCTGAGCTTTGGAATGTTGTCACCATGTCTTTTATTTGTTTAATTCCCCCAGTCCGCGGGATTAAGCCTCCAGTTTTTCAGTGTCTCGAGATGTTCGGGACCAACAAGTCCCATTTCACTGGCCACCCCGATAAGTGTATGGTAATTTGTAAGGGTTTGCAGCCTGCAGTTATTCTTCCAGAAGCTTTCAGAAGCAACGTCAAAGCCATATGTAAATATTGCCAGCATCCCCAGGATCTCGCAACCTTTTTTCCTCAGGGCATCAACGGCTGAAAGAGAGCTCCTGCCGGTCGAAACCAGGTCTTCGATTACCACCACCCGGTCATTTCTTTCCACCTTTCCCTCAACCCTGCCTGCAAGTCCGTGCGCCTTGGGTGATGCCCTTACATAGGCAAAAGGCAGATCGAGCATATCGGCAACCAGCACACCGTGGGCAATTGCCCCTGTTGCAACTCCTGCTACAAGGGTGACTCCGGGATAATTATCCTGTATAAGTTCGCCGAATGACCGGCTTATAAGTTTCCTTGTGTCCGGAAATGACAATACAAGCCGGTTATCACAGTAAATGGGCGCTTTCCAGCCTGAGGCCCATAAAAAAGGTTTTGCTGGTTCCAATTTAATTGCTTTAATTTGCAGCAAATGTTTGGCAATTTTCCTTTCTGTTTTCTTCATCAGGCAAATGTATAAAGTTTTTTTCAACGAGCGAATTGTTTTTCTGACACATGATTTTCTAAGAAGCTTTCAGGAAAATCAGGGTCTTTTCTATAAGTTTCGGGATAAAAGTGAACTCAAGGAGCTGCTGCTGGTCTTTCTGGCCCTGAAAAAGATATCACAGCTGTTTATATGCCATAATGATGCCGACGAGTTGTTCATGGAGTTTCGTTCATGTTTCCGCTACGTGGAGGCTGCCGGGGGACTGGTCAGGAATAGCCAGGGAGAGGTATTGTTCATCAACCGGTTCGATAAATGGGACCTTCCAAAGGGGAAGGTCGAGAAAAATGAAACGGCCCGGGAGACTGCATTAAGGGAGGTAGAGGAGGAATGCGGCATCAGCGGACTGGAAATTGTGTCGGAGCTGCAGCCAACATACCACACCTATTTTGAAAAAGCACTTCCCCATCTGAAAAAAACCAGGTGGTTTGAAATGGCCTATGCCGGCAATCAGAAGCCCAAACCGCAAACCGAGGAGTTTATCACAAACATAATATGGGCCAGGGAAAAAGATTTAACGATCATACAGAAAAACACCTACCCTTCGATAATTGACCTGCTTCTGGAAGCCTCGGTAATTACATGACCTCACCACGTTCGCGCATTGTCCTGAAAAGAAACAGCTCAAAGTCCTCCGCCGGAGAAGGCGCCGGAGCCATCAGTGTTTTTCCGTCGCGGTCTATAAGATAATAACTCGGGAACATCCTTACATCATAATCCTTTAGTACCGAAGGCTGATTTCCGTAATACAGGAATTCCCAGTCATAATCATTCTTGCCAAGAAATTCCAGCATTGACCCGTAGTCCCTGTCAATAAAAACAGTCACTATTTTCAGGTAATCACCATGATTTTTCTTTAACCGGTTTAAAATTTCATACTCCGAAAGGCAGCTGTAACTTGCCGCGGTACAAAAATTAAGGTAAACATAGTGGCCCCTGTAGTCCTGCAGGCTCTTCATCGCGCCTTCCCGGTCCATGAGCATAAATCCGGGAGGGTCGAATCCGGGAAGCAAACGGGTAACCTTGTCCCTGATATGCAGCGATATCTGTGCATGTTCCGGGTAAAGGGTACTTGCTGTAAGGGAATCAAGCACGGCAAGCAGGCCTGAACGTGAAAAATCAGAACCATAAAAGGCGTCATGGAGACCTTTCAGAACAACCAGCTCCAGCAACCGGCCACTGCCAAGAACCATATCGGTCTGCAATGTATTCATGAGAGATGAAAGGCTTTTCTTTTCGTTAATATCGCTAAAGATCCTGCTCCCCCTCACGGTGCGGGAAAAAAACAAAAAATAACGGTTAAAGACCTGGTTGAAGAGCTCCATATATGCAATATTATCATAAGCCACAGGCTTGTCGAGGAAATAATTGCCGGAAAGACGGCGGGAGGACTGGATACGGGCAATGCTCCCCAAAAGCCCCATTTTGTATTTCCTGTAGTCATCGAAATAATCATGCTGCACACCTTTGAAAATGCGGTCCATTTCCGATGACACCGAATCAAGAAAATGGCTGCCCTGTTCGGGGGTCATATGCACCAGTGACCCCTGGAACAAAGGATCATACATATCATCAAAACTCCGGATAAGTGAATTCAGTGCTGCGCTGTCCTGGTTGACAACTGCAATATGGGTTGGAACTCCTTCAAAATAAGGGTTCAGTGATTCATGAGGCGCCTTTTCAGTTTTCGGCGGAAGCACAACCCTGTATTCCTCTCCTGCCTCGGCGTACATGAAAATGAAGTATCTGCCGGCATGGGAAAAAATATACAAAGGCTCCTGCCCGGCATCAAACTCCACGGAAAATTCATCGTTGTCATCAACCGGGAATCTGAACAACTCCTTTTCAGTGAAGCTGATCTGATCGGTCCATGTATAAAAAACAACCTCTTCACCTGCATACCCCGGGGCCTGCCCGTAAATCCGCACGGAAAGATCATCCCCTGAGCCCCTTGAGGGAAAAACCAGAAGCCAGAAACCAGCAATAAAACAAAACACAAATCGCATAGGCGACACCTTCAGGATTTATATTCATTAATTCCAACACCGCGGGGGACAAACCTTGAAACGTCACCTCCGTTTTTTATTATATCCCTTACTATTGTTGAGTTGATATAAGTGTGCTCGGGCCTGGTAAGCAAAAATACAGATTCTATATCACCGGCCATGGCATTGTTAACCTGGGCAATCGCCCTTTCGAATTCAAAATCAGCTGCAGTCCGGAGTCCTCTCAAAATAAATGATGCGTTTTTTTTCCTGCAGAAATCAACTGTTAATCCTTCAAACCAGGTAACTTCAACAGCAGGCTTGTCGCGGAAAACATTCTCGATCCACTCAAGTCTTTTTTCAAGGGGAAAGTAGCCTTTCTTATCTGAGTTATACCCGATTGCAATCACAACCTTGTCAAAAATGGCCAGGGCCCTTAAAACCAGGGATTCATGACCTATGGTGAAAGGATCAAAAGAACCGGGAAACAGAGCGGTTTTTTGCATAAAAAAATATTATCGGTTAATATGCATTATATAAGGGCATGGAAATCACTAAAGGTGTTTCAAAGGCTTTCAAACCCTTATTAAGTTGATGATTCAAGCGACAAATATACATGAATTTTCGCTACGCTCAGACAGCCCGGAATTTTAAACGACAAGCCAAAACTCATGACGGCGGGTTCAAGGGGAAAAATTGCGCCTGTATGAATCAGGGTTTCTGCATAAAAACTATACTGCCAAAAACCACATTTACATCTATACTGAAATGCGGCATTCCGGGGTCATAGTTATCGGATTTATAGGTTCCCCTTCCAAAATGGGGTGAATTCCTTCCTGGCATCTTCACAGTGGCAAATACTGCGTCAACCTTTATCTCCACAGGGACGCCGGATGGAAGATATACTGTGCCCGATGAGAATACACTGTTAATGGAAAGTTCCGTTTTTCCTTCAGGCATTTCCATTTCAGCCAGGTCAAAATTGGCACGGGAAAAAGCCATTTGGTAATCATCGAAAAGATCAGCGGGAACCTCCAGTTCATAGGATCTGAAAAAAATTTCATTTTTGCCCCAACTCACCGGCCATATCGAAAAACTACCGGAGATAATCTTTATCCCCAATAAAATCAAAATCCCTCCGGCCATGACCTTAACAGCGGGGAAGCCGGAACTGAGCATCCTTACAAGAAGCGCCGCACCAAAAAAAACCATTAGAATGCCCCAAAAAAAAAGATTGTCCATTAAAAATAATGATAGCTTGTTTCTGCATTAAACTAACTCCGTTCCGGAAGAAATATTATAATATGGCGGTCGGCAGGCGAGAATTTTTGGAGCAGTCATTTTTTTACAAAACAGGGCAGGGGATAACGCTAATCTACAATATCAACCGCCAGGGGCTCCTTCACTTTTTCCTTTAAAAGGGCAAGGTCAAGAACATCAATTATGGTTCTCACATAATGCAGGGTAAGCCCTTTTAAGTAAATTTCATTGATTTTCTCCATGTCTTTCCTGTTATCCTCAGACAGGATTATATGAGAAATATTTGCCCTTTTGGCAGCGAGAATTTTCTCTTTAATTCCGCCAACAGGTAATACCCGTCCGCGCAGGGTGATCTCGCCGGTCATTGCCAGCGCCTTTTTTACTTTCCTGCGGGTAAAGGCAGATGCCATCGCGGTGACCATGGTGATGCCGGCTGAAGGCCCGTCCTTTGGAATGGCTCCCTCGGGTACGTGTATATGGACATTTGCCTTTTCAAACAATTCGGGCCTGATATCAAGAAAGTTCGCGTGAGCCTTAAGATATTCAAGGGCAATCTTTGCCGATTCCTTCATTACCTCCCCCAGGTTCCCGGTGATTGTCAGATTTCCCTTGCCCCTGCTGAGACTTGTTTCCACGAATAATATCTCTCCTCCGGCCGGGGTAACAGCCATTCCTGTGACAACACCTGCAAAATCATTTCCCTGGTAAAAATCCCGGCTATACTCGGGCGGCCCAAGGATCTCCCTTACCAGTTCCGGCTTCAGCTTCCGGTCAAATTCCTCATTAAAGGCCTGCCTTTTTGCAAGGCCCCTTACAATCTTGGCTATTTTCTTGTCAAGCTCCCTTACCCCTGATTCGCGGGTATGGTTTTCAACAATTGTTTCAAGAGTTCTTTTTGAAAAAAATACGGAATCCTTTTCGAGACCGTGATTCAGCAACTGCTTTGGCACAAGGTGCCTGCGGGCTATTTCTATTTTCTCCTCAACTATATACCCGTTTACATTGATCATCTCCATCCGGTCGCGCAGCGCAGGATGAATAGTGTTGGCCGTATTGGCGGTGGCTATGAATAAAACCCTTGAGAGATCATATTCCACTTCAAGGTAATTGTCGTGGAAAGTGGCATTCTGCTCAGGGTCGAGTACCTCAAGCAGGGCAGAGGCAGGATCGCCGTGTACATCCCGTCCAACTTTATCTATTTCATCGAGAATAAAAACCGGATTTGATGATTTCGCTTTTCTGATATTCTGAATTATCCTGCCCGGCATGGCTCCTACATATGTTTTACGGTGCCCGCGTATTTCCGATTCATCATGTAATCCGCCGAGCGACATTCTGACATACTTTCTGCCTATTGCGCCGGCAACAGAACGCCCCAGTGAGGTTTTCCCGACACCCGGGGGGCCTATCAGGCATATGATCGGTGACTTCATGTCCCCTTTCAGCTTAAGGACTGCGAGATGCTCAAGTATCCGTTCCTTAACGGTATCCAGTCCGAAATGATCGCGGTCCAGCATCTTTTGTGCCTTTTTAAGATCAAACTTATCAGTTGTATATTCTTCCCAGGGCAGCTCGAGCAGAAGATGCACATAATTCATCTGGACAGAATATTCACCCGAAGCAGGATTCATGCGCTGCAGCCTGGCCAGTTCCTTCATGAATGTTTCACCTGTTTCCGCCGGCCATTTCATGGTTTTGGCTTTTTCGCGCATTTCTGCAATCTCCTTTTCCATCGGACTGCCACCAAGTTCATTCTGAATGGTCTTCATCTGCTGGAGCAGCAAATATTCTCTCTGCTGCTGGTCAAGTTCGGATTTAACCTTTGACTGGATATCCTTTTTAAGCTCAAGCATCTGCACCTCTTTACTCAGGTATTCGAGCAGCACCTCAGCCCTGCTGTAAATTTCATTTGTTTCCAGCAGTTTTTGCTTGGAGTCCAGATCAACATCAGAATTGGAGCAGATAAAATTCACAAGAAAGGTTGAGCTTTCTATGTTTTTAACTGCAAATGAAGCCTCGGGGGGTATATTTGTTGATAACCTGATGATTTTCAAGGACAAATCCTTCAGAGACCCGATAAGCGCCTGGAACTGGTTTCCCTTTTTCTTTGGGATCAGTTCGTCCAGGCTGGTAACTGATGCCTGCAGATAAGGTTCTTCCGATATAAGCTCTTTTATCTCAAAGCGTTTTTTGCCCTGTATGATCACAGAAGTTGCGCCATCAGGCATTTCAAGAATTTTGATGATCTTGGCGGCTGTCCCGACCCGGTGCAGGTCATCAAGCACGGGGTCATCCGTCTCCATGTCCTTTTGGGCAACAGCCCCTACCAGCATATCGCCCTTATAGGCATCCCTGATAAGCTTAATGGTTTTTTTCCGTCCGACAGTTATGGGTATGATAACCCCCGGAAACAATACCGAATTCCTCAGGGGTAGCAGCGGCAGGATGGAAGGCACCTCTGTTTTGCTTAATGAATCCTCGTCTTCATCAGAAATGAGAGTGATATAATCCGCATCCTGATCACTATGATCCTTGCCAAGTATATTTGCCCAAATAGTGTCTTTGTCTTTTTTTCTCATCTGTTAATCCTGTAAAACTACAATATTTTCACCTGATACTCTTATTAACAAACTATTTTGAATAAGGTTTGATTTAATCAGCCAGGCTCACGGTCAATCTGTGTCAACAAACAAAAAGCCCTGCATGTGCAGGGCCTTTAATATGTTCAATGGAAGATTTATTTATTTTTCTTGTCCATATGGCTTTTATACCTGTTCATAAACTTGTCAACACGACCTGCCGTGTCAACCAGTTTCATTTTACCTGTATAAAAGGGATGTGAAGTATTGGAAATCTCCAGTTTAAAAAGCGGATATTCCTTTCCGTCCTCAAGTTTGATCTTCTCCTTGGTGGGAGCAGTGGAACGGGAAATAAAGTAATTATCGTTCGACATGTCTTTGAAAACAACCAGACGGTAATTTTCCGGGTGAGTATCTTTCTTCATATCTTCTAATTTATTCAGGAAGTTCTTTCTTTAAATTATAAACTATTATAAACGGTTTGCAAAGATAATGTTTTCATTAAAAAATTCCAAACAATATCAAATAATTCCAGCCATTAAATAATTAACCCCCGGCACCAGGCCAGGCAGGAACAACCTTGCGTTACTCCTCATCCATGCAGAACAGTCCTTTCACCGAGTCGGCGGAAACGGGCGGGTAGCTAAGATGGATGTGTTCGTTGTTTTTCAGGCTGTATTTATATTCTCTGCAAAGTGTGCCAGCATTTGCGGCAATGTCGGTAATCGCCCCGATAATGAAATCTATTTCACTGTCCGTGGTGGTAGGATGCAAAGAGAGGCGCACCCAGCCAGGCTTTGTGGAAAAGTCGCCGTGGCTGATCCTGTCGGTGATCTCCTGTGATTTCTGGTAACTGACCTCCAGGAGAAAATGCCCGTATGTGCCTGCGCAGGCACATCCGCCTCTTGCCTGTATTCCGTATTTGTCATTCAAGAGCCTTACAAAAAGATTATAATGGATGTCAGGATGATAAAAGGAGAATACCGCAAGCCTCTCCCGGGTCTCACTGGCAAGTATCTTAATGCCTTTGATCCCCAGCAATCCGGAAAAGACCTTTTTCACAATTTCCTTTTCCCTTTCCCTGATCCGGCTGGTTCCCATCTTGTTTTTTAGTTCGATGGCAAGGGCTGTACGTATGGCCTGGAGGTAGCCGGGTGTTCCTCCGTCTTCCCTGGCCTCAATATTGTCTACATATTTGTACTTCCCCCACGGATTGGTCCAGTCCACAGTCCCCCCGCCCGAATCATCGGGCTTTTCATTATTGTAAAGACTTGCATCAAAAATAAGGACACCGGATGAGCCAGGCCCGCCGAGAAACTTATGCGGTGAAAAATAAATGGCATCCAGCTTTTCCATGTTGTCATCAGGGTGCATATCAATATCGATATAGGGAGCTGAAGCAGCAAAATCAATGAAGCAAACACCTTCATACTCATGCATCAAACGGGCCAGTTTGTGATAGGGTGTCTTAATGCCCGTTACGTTTGAGCAGGCAGTGAAAGCTCCTATCTTGAACTCCCGGTCACGGTATATTTCAAGCTGCCTGCGGAGCTGCCGGGGATCTACCAGCAGATCTTTCCCCGGCTCAATTATCACAACATCGGCAATAGTTTCATACCAGGAGGTCTGATTGGAGTGATGCTCCATATGAGTTATGAAAACCACCGGCCTGTCCCTTTCCCTGAGGCAGCTTTTATTGATAAGTTTGCCGCATCCCTTCAGGCCGAGGATTCGCTGTAGTTTGTTTACCACAGTGGTCATGCCGCTTCCGGCAGTTATTATCAGGTCATTCGGACCTGCATTGACATGGTCCTTTATCAGCTGCTGGGCCAGATGGTAGCAATGGGTGGTGTGGCTGCCTGTAAAGCTGGTTTCTGTATGGGTGTTTCCAACATAGATGCCGAACGAATTGGCCATCCTGTCTTCAATGCCACGGTACATCCTGCCGCTTGCAATCCAGTCGGCATAAATAATTTTCTGCCTCCCGAAAGAAGACATGAATGACGCGTCAATCCCGATGATATTTTCACGGAATTTTGAGAAATGCTTTTCAGATGATGTCATTTATCCCTTTGTTTGGATATACCCTGAAGATGATGACCGGCCCGAAAGTGAGCATCATACCAGGCCAGGGTGTTACATGGACAAAGGTAAAATAGTTATTTCATTAAAACCCTAACAAAAAGCATACTTTTCATGAACGCCTGATGCCTCAGTGCAGGTGGATTATCCTGTGGTCTATCAGAAGGAAAATCACTATGATCAATACTGAATAGAAAAAATAGACTTTTAGGGGTATGTATTGCCAGGGACTGATGCTAAGTTTGAAATGATTATAGGCAACCAGCACTATTTTTTCAACCAGGAAAATAATGGATGTTGCCACTGCAACGCCAACAATCCCGTAAAACCTTATCAGGTATAGGCTGAGGGCAACATTAAGAACAATTTCCAGGATTGAGGCAATTAGAACGATCTTTGTTTTTTTCAACCCTATCAGGATGGTCTGGGGAAATACAAGACGGCTTATTATCAGTAAGAGGTAAACCATGAAAACATCGGCACTGCGGGAAAACGTCTCATTGAAAATGGTTATATATATAATTTTACTGAAGAAGAGCAACAGTATCGACAAGGGGAACAGCAGGTGCATAAGGCGCTTTGATTTCTCTTTAATGGCGCCAAGGGCGTCCTGCATTTTTTCCCTGGTTGAGAATTCCGGCAGCATGGCATTGCTCAGCCCGTTGGCCATAAGAATGGCCAGCGGAAATTCCTTGGCGCCGAAACGGAAAAGGGCGAAGCTGGCTGCATCATAAGTGGCCGTTATGATAATACCGTCCACATATTGGGCCGAGCCGCTGAGCAATGAACTTACTATCAGTGGCAGGCCCAGTGACATATGTTCCCTGATAAAAGGCAGGGACAGCTTCAGGCGGGCATGTTTTCTCAGTAAAACAGCAAGCCAGATGAGCCTTAAAACAGAAATAATTATTAGTCCCCAGATGGCAAATTTCATCGGATATCCCATTATTACGGGCACGGTGACTATCAGGAGCTGAACCCCGAAGGATATTGCCCCGTATGCAATGAGGTTTGCGGGCCTGTTTTTGAGAAGATATATATACTCGACAAGATGACCGGGATTACTTAAGAGTATATATACAAAGATCAGAACCATAAAGTTGATCTCTTTGAC
Source organism: Bacteroidales bacterium (assembly GCA_007135095.1). Classification (GTDB taxonomy): domain Bacteria; phylum Bacteroidota; class Bacteroidia; order Bacteroidales; family PUMT01; genus PXAP01. The sequence goes on from SLJO01000067.1 coordinate 36,596, forward strand.
CCCTTCAAGAAGATTAAAAGCACGCTGAAAAAGAATGCAGAACAAAAAGGCCAGGATACTGAATGCCGAGAGCAACAAAAATGCGTTGAACAATTCGGGGGATTTGGACTTTTTATTGACCGAGAGAACCCTGAAGGTTTTATTACTGTGGTAAAGTGGCAGCAGCGACTGGATCAATCCGTTAACCCAGAAGAAACTAACGGCGCCGGCAATAAAGAGTGAGAGTTCATAATATCCGATATCAGCAACCGAGACAGGGCTTTTTGTAAATATAATACTGATCAGAAGGAAGGTAGTAAACCTTAATATCTGAATAATCTGCAGACTGGCTACGTTGGATATATTTTTCAGAAAAGCCAAACCGGGGTATAGAATTTCAGGCAAATATATAACAATTAATAAAATCTGTCCCGCAGAAACCGTATTATTAAATCCTTGCACTTGCAAAATTTAAAAAGAAATTTTTATCTTTGCTGTATTAAATGGTGGTCGTAGCTCAGTTGGTTAGAGCGTCAGATTGTGGTTCTGAAAGTCGCCGGTTCGAATCCGGTCTTCCACCCCGCTAAGGAAAACGACCAGAGGCAATTATCTTTTTATCAGATGATTGCCTCTTTTTTTTAGCAGAACATTCCCTTATAATTCCTTATTGAGGATCTCCTTAATTAATGCCGCTCCCAGGGTATATCCCGGCTTTTTATTTGTAAATTTACATTGTCGGTCGACCGTCATTGAGCGAATGTTTTGTAAATCACACTAAAATGGTGCGTACAATTACTACCGAGAGGATACCCATCAAGCTCTGGATTGATTATATAGAGGAGGGGGCCATGCAGCAGGCCAGGGATATCGCAAACCTGCCCTTTGCCGCCCGTCACGTGGCCATTATGCCCGACGCCCACCAGGGTTTCGGCATGCCCATAGGAGGCGTGCTTGCAACCCGGGGCGTAGTGATACCCAACGCAGTTGGTGTAGATATAGGCTGCGGTATGTGCTCAATTAAAACTTCCGTTTCACAGCCCCCGTCATCAGCACTGGGGAAAATAGCCGGGGACATAAGAAGAAGCATACCTCTGGGTTTCAGGCATCACAGGAAACCCCGTCCGGCCGATCTTTTTCCCCAGCTTGAAAACCCTCTGCCGGTTATAGAAAGGGAATATGAAAAAGCTGCCTATCAGGTTGGTACTCTGGGTGGCGGCAATCATTTTATCGAACTTCAGAAAGATCCTGAGGGATATCTAAGGGTAATGGTCCATTCGGGCAGCAGGAACCTGGGTAAACAGGTGGCCGACCATTACTACAGGGCAGCGGTCAGGATAAATGAGAAGGAGTTCAGGAAAAAGGAAATTCCCAGGCAACTTGCCGGCCTGGTTCTTGATTCTGACGAGGGCCGCCTTTATATAAGGGAAATGCAGTATTGTATCGACTTTGCATTTGCCAACAGGAAACATATGATGGATGTGGTATCCGAAATTATTGACAGTCATTTTCCCGGGGTATCCTTTTCCGGTTTCATTAATATAGCCCACAATTATGCAAGCAGGGAAAAGCATTTCGGTGAACAGCTGATAATTCACCGCAAGGGGGCGACCTCCGCGAAAAAGGGCGAGTGGGGCATTATTCCGGGATCACAGGGAAGCAGCAGCTACATCGTAAAAGGAAAAGGAAATCCTGAAAGTTTTTCAAGCTGTTCACACGGAGCCGGGCGGAAAATGGGAAGAAAACAGGCTCAGAGAACACTGGATCTTCTTAAGGAAAAGGGCAGGCTGGATAAACAAGGAATCATCCACAGCGTAATCAGCAAAAAGGACCTTGATGAGGCCTCCGGCGCATATAAGGATATCAGCATGGTAATGAAACTCCAGGAAGACCTGGTTGAAATTGTTACGGAGCTGCAGCCGCTGGCCGTTGTAAAGGGATAAGAACCTTTGCGGACAAAGAAACTGGTCAGGTTATGGCCCGTTAATTCCCTGATCTTCCAGCTTAACAATTCCATAGGTGGTTCCCAACCATTTATTGCCTTTTGAATCAATCGATATAGCCCTCACGTTATGTACCCTGAGAAGATCATCATAGTCTGTATAATTCATCCAGCCGGTACCGTCAAACTTTGAAACTCCGCCCTCGGTGGCAAACCAGATACTCCCTTGCCCATCAACGGTAACAGCATGACCCGGGCAATGGATGGTTCACTGGAAAGCCAGATGTAATCTGTGAAAGTTGATTTGGACGGAGTGATGATCAGTTCGAGTGTATCATGTTTTCCAACTTCCAAAGTTTTAGATGAAGGGGAAATTTCAATTCCGGTTACAGGAACAGGTTCCTCAATTTGCTCGCTTTTACACGAAAAAACAAGCAGCAAAATAGCCGCTAAATAAATCAGATGCAGGTTTATCGGCTTCATTAGGACTGATTTTAATGATTGGCTGGCCTGTCAGCCCCGGCAGTTCCGCCAGGGATTTCTTTATCTGCTTCGATCTGCTGCAAGTTAAAAGTTCTGCTTTTATTGAGGGGAAAAAAGCTGTTTACTGCGGGGGAAGGAAATGTTGGGTTATTTTTCCTGATATCTTGTCCTTAAGTATCCTTTTAGTCGAGCCGTCCGGCATAACCTCCTCCTTGATCAGAAGGCTGTCTTTGTCATACTCGTCAAAAACAGCTATCGGTTCGGCTTTTTCCTTGCCCCGCCATACTTCAAGGTTAACAGGCTCCCATTTTTTGGTTGTTACCGAGCGGTAGCATGCCTCCATTATCTCATTGACAACGTAACCATCGTAAAATGTCTCCATGCATTCTGTCCCGTTCTCCCAGGCATTCAGCATATCGGTAAACATATTATTGTTCCCAAGCTCGTGAACCTCATCGGCAACAGGGAATAGCCATCCGCGGTCGGTTTCGGCTTTTTCTGCAACATACCCCTTTTTCCCTCCTGCAGAAAACATTTCAATGCCGGTTCTGAGAAAATTGTTGATCCAGATCGTTCCCTCTGTACCCATAACCTCATCGCGCAAATCCATGCCGCCCCGGAATGTCCAGCTTACTTCAAACTGTGCCATGGCACCGTTTGCATAGCGTACAAAACCTATGGCATTATCTTCGGCATCGATAGGCTTGACCAGCGTATCAGCCCAGCAAATTACTTCCACTGGCCTTATGTCCTTGCCGATATAACCCCGTGCAATTTCGATACAATGGCATCCCATATCCAGGAGCACTCCGCCCCCTGATATCTCCTTGTCCCAGAACCAGTCCGAGTGCGGACCGGGGTGAGTTTCCCTTGAACGTACCCATATAACCTTGCCGATTGTACCTTTTTTTACCGAGTCAAACCCGGCAAGACATTTGGGAGTGTATACAAGGTCTTCAAGGTATCCGTTAAATATCCCGGCCTTTTCGACTGCATCGAGCATCTGTTTTGCTTCCCCGGGATTTCTTCCAAGGGGCTTGGTACACAGGACAGCTTTCTTTGCCTGGGCTGCCAGCAATACCGCCTCCAGGTGCAAATTATTGGGAAGGCCGACCACAACAACCTCAACCTGGGGATTGTTGACCGCTGCAGACATATCGGTGGTCCATTCGGGAATGCCATGCATGGCAGCAAAGGCCTTAGCCCTGTCGCCGTCATGGTCGCAAACAACCTGCACCTTGTCCCTGCTGCGCAGGCCATGAAGAGATGATGTGTAGAATCCGCCGATAAACCCGGCGCCAAGCATTGCTATTTTTGCCATAATATTTTATATTATTGTTAGTGTATTTACTGCCTGAGCCATATGAATCGTGCAGGGTAAATTGTCCAACAATAATAGGCAAAATCCTAAAAAAAAAGAAATTCCTTTTTTACCCCAGGTACATCCTGAGTAATTTATTCTTGGATTTATGCCGGAGCCGCTTCAATGCCTTTTCCTTTATCTGCCTTGTGCGCTCCTTGGTAAGGCCAAGCTCCTCACCTATGGCCTCGAGTGACATCTCCTGCCTTCCGAGTCCGAAATAGCATTCAAGGACATTGCGCTCCTTTTCTGTTAAAATGCTAAGCGTGCGTGATATCTCCTTGCGAAGGGAGTCGGTCATAAGCTCCGAGTCTGCCACGGGGGAATCCTTGTTCTCCATCACATCGAGCAGGCTGTTGTCTTCGCCGTCTATAAATGGTGCATCGAACGACATGGGGCGGCCGTTGAGTTTCAGTGTGCCGGCAACCTTTTCCTTGGTCATTTCAAGTTTCTCGGCGAGCTCCTCTGCCGAGGGGTCCCTCTCGTTCTCCTGTTCAAAGCGGGAACTTATCTTGTGAATCTTTCCAAGTGAACCCACCTGGTTCAGTGGAAGCCTGACTACCCTTGCCTGTTCGGATATTGCCTGTAATATGGATTGGCGGATCCACCATACAGCATACGATATGAATTTAAACCCTTTAGTCTCATCAAATTTTGTAGCGGCCTTGATGAGTCCCAGGTTACCCTCATTGATCAGGTCAGGGAGACTCAGTCCCTGAAACTGGTATTGCTTGGCTACTGAAACTACAAACCGCAGGTTTGCCTTAACCATTTTCTCCAGAGCAGTCTGATCTCCTACCCTGATCCTCTGGGCAAGCTCCACTTCCATTTCAGGACTTATCAGGTCCTCCTTGCCTATTTCCTGCAAATACTTCTCAATTGAATTGGAATCACGGTTGGTGATTGACTTGGTAATTTTTAACTGCCTCATTATTATTATGTGTTATAGATTGGTTTATTACCTGTTTAAACTTCAACTTATTTTTTCCTAAAGGTCATCAGATGCGCATAACGCTCAGTTTCAATATTGTAATTGGGAGGGTCAGAAGACTTATCTATTAGCCCCAGCAGCTTAAGCTCAAAAATATGATTGGTCCCTGCCGGCTGTGATATTCCAAGTTCCCTGAGAATATCTCCGAATGAAAGCGGCCCGTTCTTTTTAAGCGTACGCAGGATAGACATCTTAACCTCGTCATTAAGAATTTCTTCGGCCCGGTCTTTGGTTAATTTTTCAACAATATTATCTCCCGTTTGTTCATGCTTACCCTGATTATTTTTCATGTTCCATATTTATTTTTTAATTTTAATTTCCTGACTCACCTCATTATCATCATCTCCGGCAGCAACCCAACCGGTCGGTCCCTATATTTTTATACTACTTTTTTGCTGATGTACCTGGAGTTCATAATATGCAAAGATCCCATGTAATTAAGCTTAAAATCAATCAGATCGCCTACTTTATATTTTGGTTTTTTAGTTCCAAGATCAACAACAATCATATCTGAACTTGCGCCGGAGATGGTTATTTTCTTATCCTCCAGCTCCAGATCGTCAATATTGATGTCAAGCAGTCCTATATCCAGTATCGCCCTGTAGGATGTTTTACCCAGGTCCTTGTCATCAAACTCAAGTGTTTCACCGGAAACATTGGCGCCTATTTCTCCTGTGGGAACCACGGGCTTCTCTGTCAGCTCGATGATCTCTGCATAAAGCTTGAATATCCCGTTTTTCATTCCTTTTATCATTTTTCCCGTAAACAGGTCCTTTCCGAAAAACAAAGTCTCGCCCACACGGAAATGGTCTACCGAGGCAGGCAGTATGCCCTTGATTAAGAGGGGTATGGTTACTGACGACCCGCCGGAAATAAAGGGGATCTTCCTTTTGAACTTGGTCTCGATCAGCTGTTTGTAAAGCCCCAGCTGTATGAGTTTATCCTGGCTTGGCATTATGCCGTACAGGCAGTTCAGGTTTGTTCCCAGGCCTATCACATCAATGTTGGGAAGATTAAATATGCTGCCATAAAACCCGACAAGATTGTCTCCAAGTACCCCTTCCCGCAGATCACCCATTTCGATCATTATAATGATCTTGTGTATCTTGTTCTGTTTCATTGCTTCTTCGTTCAACAGCCTGATTGTGTATAATTCAGTGTTCAGGCTGATGTCGGCATAAGTCACAACAGAGCGGACTGCCCTTTTCGCCGGCGGTTTAATATAAACTGTTTCAATGCCGGGAGCTATATTCTTTATCATCTTAAGGTTACTTACCCTCGAGTCACAAACCTGCTTTATTCCCAGGTTGATCACTTCCTTCAGGTAGGTCCTGTTTCCACATAACAGCTTTGTAACGATTCCCCAGCTGATATTATTATTCTGAAAAAGATTATTTAAAAAATCATAGTTATGTTTGAGTCTTTCCTTATGAAACTCCATGAACGCCATTTTGATAAATTTTAGTCGACCACAGTCCTTGGTGTTCCCTTGGGTAGCCTGGTTAATAGCTCATAATTAAGCTGGTTGCTGAATTCGCTGAATGAAGCAACCGATATAGTAAGATCACCCTGGTTGCCAATCAGCACCACCTCATCGCCTTTTTTCACGTCGGGTATTTTGGTAACATCTATAATTAACATGTTCATATTGACCATGCCGATTACTGCCACGCGCTGCCCGTTTATCAGCACACGGCCTTGATTGCTCAGTGACCTGCTGTATCCGTAGGAATATCCGACCGGCACTATGGCTGTTGTTTTATCCTCCTGGGCAAGATAGACCGTTCCGTAGCTTACAAATTCACCGCGCTTCACCTTTTTAATAGCCATCACCTGACTTTTCCAGCCTATCACCCTTTTAAGGGGGTCATTTTTCTCCTTTTTCTTGCTGATAAAATGAATAAACGTTTCGGCACTCGGCCAGTAGCCGTACTGCAGGATCCCGATGCGGACCATATTGAACCTTGCCGAGGGGTATGTCATGGCAGCAGCCGAACTCGACACATGCCTGTACCGGGGAACGAGTCCGCGATCAGAAAACCACTTGCATAACTTAACATAGCGGGAAAGCTGTTTCTGTATCCTTACATGGTTGGCTATGCTTTCAGCCCCGGCCAGATGTGTGCATAGCCCCTTAAGGACGAAGCAGGAAGGGTTGTTTAAAATTATGCCGGCAGCCTCCTTGAGTTCGTTCAGATGCATGCCTGTCCGGTTCATGCCTGTCTCCATTTCAATGTGGATGCGGGCAGGCTTTCTGCATTTTTCCGATAATGATATTAATCTTTTCAGTCGTTCAGGGTCGAATACAAAAAATTCAATTTCATTTTCAACAGCCCATTTTAAATCCTCATCATTCATCCATCCGGTAATCATCAGGCGGGTCCCGGAACTTACTATGTTCAGCAGTTCCCGGGCTTCACATGCACTGAAAACGGAAAAATGATCAACACCGGCTCTTTCGGCTATGGGCACAAAAGTTTCAACCCCGTGCCCATAGGCATTTGCCTTTACAACCGAAGAAATTCGCACCCCGCTGCCAAACTGCTTCTGCAGGAAGCTGAGATTGTCTGCTACCGCACCTTCACTAATTTCAATTACCGATGTATCACTCATTTCCCTTGTTTTAATAATTCCCTGCAAATGCCCCCGATCATGCCAACACCCGTGCCTATTAATTCATCGGGGAAATCATAATCAGGATTATGCAATTCAGGATGCCCCAGGCCGGCCCCGATACCGAATAATATCCCCCGGTGCCTGCGTGTGAACCAGCCGAAATCCTCCGACCATCTGAAGGGTTTTTCAATGTGCCTTACTTTATACCCGATCCGATGGGCTACTTCCCCCGCCAGGGAGGTCATAAACGGATCATTGGCCGTAGCGGGAAACCGTTCGGTCCAGCCAACTGATACGCCCAGCTTTTCCCTGTGGGCAATTTCCTCAACCATCCCTGTTGCCCTGGTTCTTAACATCTCCATATCTTCCTGTTCGTATGCCCTCAGGGTAGCCATAACCACGGCATCTCCCGGACTTGTGCCAAAGGCTATCTCTCCGATCCTTGCGTGTATTATCGTTACCAGCGTGAAGTCATTAAAATCTTTACCCTGCGAGAGGCCGGGCAACTCCCGCAGAATCTGTGCTACGGCGGGCGAGGGACTAATGCCGTTGTGCGGCTCACCGGCATGGGATGTTTTGCCCCGCAGATTAATGATCATCCCTTCTGAAGCTGCAGCAAATACCCCTTCCCTTAATATTATCTCGTGCCGCCGGAAACCCGGCAGATTATGCATGGCCACTATATAATCGGGCGTGACAGAAGCGAAAACCGGATCATTCAATACCTCGCAGGCACCCTTGCCATTTTCTTCCGAGGGCTGAAAAAGCACAACCAGTTCACCCCTTTCGTGCCTTTGTTGTGAGAATAAGCGGGCAACACCGGCTGCAATTGCCATATGTCCGTCATGTCCGCATTTATGGGAAACTCCCGGGGAAGCAGACTTATGTTCAAAATCATTCGATTCATGAATGGGAAGTGCATCCAGCTCCGAGCGGATCATGACACGGGGTCCGGGTGTTTTGCCCCGGAACCTGGCAGCAACACCATACCCTCCCACATGGGTTAACAGTTCATCAGGCCTGAGCTCATTCAAAAATTCCGTGATCCGTATGGATGTGATCTCCTCGTTGCCTGACAATTCAGGAAGCTTATGCAACTCCTTGCGGAGATTTACCAGTAACTCTTGATCCGGCAATATGCCCATAGACTGATTGAAAAGTATGTTTCTACTTCTTCTTGTTTTTGGTCAGCCTCATTTCCATGTACTTATTGGTAAACCCAAGCTTCTGGTAAAGGAACCGGGCAGGATTATCATGTTCCACGTGAAGCTTGACATCCCCTTCTGCAAGCACGATTGCCTTATTCATCAGTTCCCGGCCATAGCCCTTGCCCCTGAACTTTTCATCAACTGCAATATAAACCAGGATATTCTCAGGAATGTACCCTTCCATTCCGGTCTTATTGACTACTACCACCCCGACTATTCCCCCGTCAAGGGTCCCCCGCAGAACAAAGCCTCCGGGACCAGGTGATTCCTTTAAGGCGTATGATATCGCCCTGCCGATGGCTTCCCTGGTATCACGGAACTGGTCAAGATGGGTATAAAGGAAATCAATTATCTCCTTCCTCTCATTTTCAGTAATAGGATTTGATGAATTAAAAACTTTAAAATCAAGCATGAATATGTTGTTTTTTTGGTTCGTATGCGTAAAACCCGGGAAAGGTAACTGTAATGGATCTGCGGGCCTGCAGGCAGGTTTGGCGACTGGAACCTTGAATTTGTTTTCCGCACTGCAAAGATACGAAAAAAAAGGCGGACATGCAAATCCGTGCCGTCCCGTGGCATTGCATACCTCCCGGCATGCCTGATGCACAGGGCAAAATACCGGGGCAGGTCTTTCGGAAAAAAGCCAACGGGAACCAGTCACGGCACCAGCACCCGGAGCCCCTGACTGACCAGGGAGATGCGGATTTTCCTGCCTGCCTTGCCGGGTTCTCCGTCATAATGTGCCGATCCCGGGTTTTGCTGCCTCACTTCGACTTCACGGCACTTAATGGTCTGCAGCAGAGAGCTGCGGTCGAGTCTTTTTCCAAACAGGGCGCAGACTATCCCCGGGCTGCTGAAAATGCTGAACGGGCGGAGTATGCAAACATCAAGCAGTCCGTCACTCACATCCGCCCCGGGAGCAATAAAGGCGTTATTCCCGTATTGTGAGGCATTGGCAAATGTGATAAGCAGGGCCCGCACCCTGATTTTTTGTTTACCATCTATCAGCAGCCGGTACTTTTGCGGTTTATACTTAAAATATTCCCTGACTATGGCCCTGGCATAGGATGAAAACCCCCTGCTTTTATCGGCAGAATAAACATCGCCTATGCGGGCGTCAAAGCCCACGCCGCTGACACAAAAAAAAGCCTGCTTGTCCAACAGGCCATAATCGATATTGCAAACCCTGCCCCCAAGTATGATCTTAAGTGCAGATGAAACCTTCCGGGGTATTTTCAGGTGGCGGGCAAGCCCGTTGCCCGACCCGTTTGGTATGATCCCCATAATTCCGTCGGTATGAACAAGTGCCGAGGCAACTTCATTTACTGTCCCGTCACCTCCGACGGCGACAAATTTGCGGATTCCCTGGTTTAATCCCCCGGCGACAACCCTGCTTATATCCTTTTTCCCGCTGGTAAACACGACAACGGGCTCAACGGAAGCACCAACCCGGCTAATCCTCCTGATTATAAAATCAGCAAGCCTTCTGCCGTTGCCCCTTCCCGAAACAGGGTTGACTATAAATAAAATTTTCTCCATCATTATCCCCGGCTAACAAAAAACCGGTCATGCTTATGCCCCATGACCGGCTCTAAATATCATAACAGTAAAAACATGCCGGTTAACGGCTTACCTGTAATCGGCACGCACGTAATCGGCATCAAGCAGATAATCAAGGCTGATTCTTACACTTTCAAGCGGCTCATAGTTATACTGCTCAACCTCAACAATTACATATCGCAAACCGGCAATATCAGCATTCTCAAATGCAGGCCTGAAATCCATTTCCCCGCTGGCGCCAACTTCTTCCCTGTCTTTTACATGATACATCAGAAAGCGGCCCGGATAATTCTGGAGATAATCTTCACAATAGCCGACACCCTCGTCACGTCCCACCTCCAACCAGTAAAGGTCAAGCTGAAAGAAAACAAGGCCGGGATCAGTATTTTCCAGAAGGAAATCATATGCAACCCGGTTTTCAACGGTAGTAAACTCAATTGCATGGTTGTGAAATCCGAAACGTAACCCCCTGGCCTGAGCCAGTTCACCAATTGCATTAAAATAATCGGCCCATTGTTGCAGTATATCCAGGCTTTCAAAAGCAGAGCTGGGCATGAATGGCTGGACAATGTAGCCGGCACCTGCCCTTGCATGAGCATCGATAGCCGTCTCCCACCACTGCATTGCCTCGTCCCAGTCCTCTTCCGCGGGCAGCTCCCGGCCTATATGGGAGCTGACAAAATCCATTCCGCTGGCCTCTACAAGTGATGTGAAGGTTTCCGGTTCCATACCGTACAACATGCCATTGGAATAACCGGCAGCTTCAACAAAGCTGTACCCCATTTCTCCCAGGGCCCTGAGGGTTCCTTCAGGATCGGCCGACATGTCGCCGCGGACAGACCAGAGCTGGATTCCTATATATTTATCATCCCGGGGGGGATCACAGGAAGATGCAACTGATGTGACAAACAGTATAAAGAACAAGATTTTAAATAAACAGGCAATCCGTTTCATTATTTCAAGGTTTTAGTTAGATATTAATATTCAGTCGAAAATATTTAAGCCAGAAGCTGCTAAATGGCTGGTTTTTCTCCTATCCGTGTGCCAGCTACATCGGGATTATGCAATGAAAAGAACCTTAATTTGTAAAAATATGAAAAAATAAGGTTCCCTGCTATTTAAATTCAACATTTTTTGTTCCACGGCAGCCGCCTGCCGGCAGGCGCCTTATCCTGATTATTTCATGATACTAATCAATAATTCTGATCCTGTCATTATGGAAAAGTTGTTTTATTATCTTTACAATGTTTAAAAAAAGAACTCCCCAGAAAAAACGATGTTTTTGAGAACAAAAGCTTATCCGGATTAAATGAGCAGGGAAGTCAAATATATCGCGGTACTGATTGCTGTACTTTTCACCTTTGGCTGCCCTTATACTTGCAAGGTTAATGCCCAAGCCGGTGGCGGCAATACGTGGGAATTTCTGAATCTCACCAGCTCCGCCCGGGTTGCTTCGCTTGGAGGAAAGAATATATCACTGCACGACGGAGATTTGAACATGGTATTCCACAACCCTGCACTGCTGGACAGCACCATGCATAACCATTTGGTCCTTAATTATGTAAATTACTTTGCCGGAATCAACTACGGTTACGCCTCATGGGCCTGGCATCATGGCAGGCTGGGAAGTTTCGCGGCAGGTGTCCATTACATCAATTACGGAAAATTTATAGCCGCCGATCCGATGGGGCATATAACAGGCGATTTCACGGCAAGCGAAAATTCACTTAATATCTCCTGGTCGGTTGCACTGGATACCCTTTTTTCCTTCGGGGCCACAGTTAAGGGGATCAGCTCCTCATTTGAACAATACAGTTCGCTGGGACTGGCAATGGACGCAGGCATAAACTATTACAACCCCTCACGGCTTCTGTCCGCTTCACTGGTGATGAAGAATCTTGGAACACAAATCACCTCCTGGTACAGGGACGGGGAAAAAGAGCCGCTGCCATTTGAGCTGCAGCTCGGGATAACAAAGCAGCTTGCACATGCCCCGTTCCGCTTTTCCTTATTGTACCAGCATCTTCTGGATTTCGGCCTCGATGGCAAGGATACCCCCGGTAACAGAACGGGGCGGGAAAATCCTTCGCTGTCTCAAAAGCTTGAAAATACCGGCAGTGAACTTATGCGCCACCTCGTAGCGGGTGTGGAATTCATTCCCGTTCAGAGTTTCTCGCTGTATACAGGATATAACGCCCTTCGAAGGCATGAACTGAAAATTGCCGAAAGGACATCGACAGTTGGATTTTCATGGGGTTTTGGCATACAGGTCACCAAATTCCGCATAAGTTTCGGCCAGGCACGATACCACCTGGCCGGATCGTCAAACCACTTCTCGGTCAGCACCGACCTTTCATCTTTTTACAGCAGCCGGAACCAACTTCCGGGTTATTGAAAATTCATTACCTTTGCATAATTACTTTGCATGGTATTAGACTCATAATTAAACACTTATTAATGACTTCCCCCGATAGGAAAATCATTATCGCCATCGACGGCCATTCTTCCTGTGGAAAAAGCACCTTTGCCAGGGCGATCGCTGAAAAAACAGGCTACCTGTACATTGACAGCGGGGCAATGTACAGGGCGGTCACTTTAGCCTGTATGGAGCGCGGACTGCTGCAGGGGGACGGTGTCGACCAGGGGCTGCTTGCAGAGACACTCGGTGAAATCCGTATAAGTTTCAGGAAGGAACCGGGTTCTTCAGTTCCCCAAACCTGGATGAACGGGGTGAATGTTGAAGAGAAGATAAGGTCAATCAGGGTGGCCTCAAATGTCAGCCTGGTAAGCAAGTTTTCAATTGTCAGAAGCAAACTGGTTTCCCTTCAGCGGGCAGCGGGAAAGGACAGGGGAGTGGTAATGGAGGGCCGGGACATTGGAACTGTTGTGTTCCCCGATGCCGAAATCAAGATATTCATGACTGCCGCACCGGAAATAAGGGCCCAAAGACGCTACCTGGAGCTCAGGGGCAAAGGGATGGAGGCGGATTTCGCGGAGGTGCAGGAGAATATAACCGAACGCGACCGGCTTGATGAGACCCGCCCGGAGAGCCCCCTTACCAGGGCGCCCGATGCCATAACACTGGATAACTCATATATGACCCTGCAGCAGCAGATGGACTGGTTCTGTGATCTGCTGTCAGGGATGAATTTTTCTTTAAAATGCAGGACATGAATGTAACGGTCGATAAAGAGTCGGGATTTTGTTTCGGTGTGCAGCGCGCAATAGAAAAGGCGGAAAAACTCCTTGAAGAACATGAAAAACTTCACTGCCTTGGTGACATAGTGCATAACCAGGCAGAAATGCAACGCCTCAGCGATAAGGGACTTATAAGCACCGACAAGGAGAACCTGAAGAATCTCCGCTCGCAGCAGGTGCTATTCAGGGCCCATGGCGAGCCACCGGAGAGTTACAGGATAACGGGTGAAAACAAATTGACATTAACCGATGCGACATGTCCCATAGTCAGGAAACTGCAGGAAAGGGTCAGGAAAGCATGGGCATCAGTAAAAAGTCAAAACGGGCAGATTGTTATATACGGCAACCCCGATCATCCTGAAATAATCGGACTGCAGGGGCAAACCGGCAACGGTGCCATTATTGTAAAAAATCCCACAGGGCTCTCCGGGATTGACCCCGGGAGGCCGGTGGAGCTTTTTTCGCAGACAACCAAAAGCACCGTTGAATTTCGCAGCCTGGAAAGAAATTTACGGGAGCTGATGAAAGAGCATCATCAAAACAGCGAGATCCCCTTGAAGGTGCATAATACAATATGCGGGCAGATATCAAGGAGAACCCCGCTGATCAAAAAATTTGCCCGCAGCAATGATGTCATTGTGTTTGTTGGAGGCACGCAGAGCTCCAATGCCAAAGTGCTGTTCCTGCACTGCAAGGCAACCAACCCCAGAAGCTGGTTTGTATCAATGCCCGACGAAGTGGAAAAGGAATGGTTCAGGGATGCGTCATCTGCAGGAGTATGCGGCGCCACCTCCACGCCCTTGTGGCTGATGGAAAAGGTGGCCGCAAGAATCAGGGAACTAACAGAGATTAAACCCTGATAAAATGCTTTATGCCGACCTCATCCTCCCCCTCCCGCTTCCAGGAGTGTTTACCTATTCGGTGCCACCGCTGCTGCAGGGTGATGTTTCCGCCGGAAAGAGGGTACTGGTCCAGTTTGGCAAAAGAAAGGTCTATTCGGCCGTGGTCAGCAGGATACATGATCTTGAACCAACTGATTACAAGACCAGGGACATATTGTCGGTGCTTGATACAGGGCCGCTGGTGCTGCCTGTGCAGCTTGACTTCTGGAACTGGGTAGCCACCTATTATATGTGCACCCTGGGCGAGGTTCTCAAGGCTGCCATGCCGTCGGGACTGAAACTGGAAAGCGAAACCAGGCTTGTTTCAAATCCCCTCTACGTGGGAAAGGACCAGCTGGGCCAAAAAGAAGCCGGTGTGCTCGCGCTTTTGGAAAGCAGACCGTATTGCACAATCAGCGAATTATCGGCCGCAGCAGGCGGCGTGCCAGTCTACCCGCTTGTAAGAACCCTTATTGAGAGAAATGCAGTTATGGCAGAGGAATCGGTAAAAAGATCCTTCAGGCCAAAAACCGAAACCTTTATAAGTCTTCATCCCTCAGCGTGCAATGCACAAAAACTTAATGATATAACGGAAAGCCTCGGCAGGGCTGCCAGGCAGCTAGAGCTGCTGTACCACTACCTGCAGTTAAGCGGCTATTCAGACTTCAGCCTGCCTGCCCCGGAAATTCCGAAAGCCACCATCCTGAAATCATCAAAATTCACCCATGCCACCCTGAAGCCGCTGGTAACAAAAAATATACTTAAAGAAACTCGGCATTACATTTCCCGTATTGCAGGCCCCCCGGTTGAGCTCAAGGGCATTAGCGAGCTCAATGTGTTCCAGCAGGAGGCCCTTGTGAGTATCAGGGAGCAGTTCAAAACCAGGGATGTTGTACTCCTGGAGGGCATTACATCCGGGGGAAAAACAGAAATTTATATCCACCTGATCAAAGAGGAGCTGAAAAAGGGCATGCAGGTTCTCTACCTGCTGCCGGAGATTGCCCTTACGGCACAGATTATCGTCCGGCTGAAGCATATATTCGGCAATAACGCCGGTGTTTACCATTCAAAATTTTCCGATCCGGAAAGGGTTGAGATCTGGAACAATGTACTGAAAAACGACCCTGACAGCTACAGCCTTATACTGGGGGTCAGGTCGTCACTGTTTCTGCCTTTTTCGAAGCTCGGACTGGTGATTGTGGATGAGGAACATGAAAATACATTCAAGCAGTTTGAACCGGCCCCAAGGTATCATGCGCGCGATGCAGCCATAATGCTTGCCTCGATGCATGGGGCCAAAACCCTGCTGGGCACGGCAACGCCATCGATAGAGTCTGCTTTCAATGCCCTTTCGGGAAAATACGGGCTGGTACAGCTTGTAAAACGATACCAGGAGATCGAACTTCCTGAAATTGTCATTGCCGATACCCGGGAAGCCAGGAAAAGAAAAAGGATGAGGTCCATCTTTACCCCTGAACTTCTTGAAGCAATAGCGGCAGCCCTGGGCAACGGGGAGCAGGTCATACTTTTCCAGAACCGCCGGGGGTATGCACCTTTCGTGGAATGTGCCGACTGCGGCTGGATACCCCGCTGCCGCCATTGCGATGTGAGTATGACATACCATAAGAACACCAGCCAGATGGTTTGCCATTACTGCAGCGCTGCCGGCAATCCCCCGGCAGCATGCCCCGACTGCGGAAGCACCGGCATAAAAACACGGGGCTTCGGAACGGAAAAGATAGAAGATGAGATAGGCATATTTTTCCCCGGGGCAAGGGTGGGGAGGCTGGATCTGGATTCGGTGAGAAAGAAAAGGGCCCACGAGAAGATAATCATGGATTTTGAGTCGGGACAGCTTGACATACTGGCCGGAACACAAATGATAGCCAAGGGACTGGATTTCGGGAAAGTTTCACTGGTGGGGATACTTAATGCCGATAATCTTTTGTTCTTCCCTGATTTCAGGGCACACGAAAGAAGCTTCCAGCTGATCTCCCAGGTAAGCGGCAGGGCGGGAAGAAAAGTAAAAAGGGGAAAGGTAGTGATCCAGACCGGTTTCCCCGGCCATCCGGTAATCAAACATATCATCAGTAATAACCCCCGGCAGCATTTCCGTGAGCAGATTGCCGAACGCAGGCAGTTCCTTTATCCTCCATTTGTCAGGCTTATAAAAATAGCAGTAAAGGACAAAGACAGGGAACTTGTTGAAAAGGCGGCCACATTTCTTGCAACAAACCTGAGAAAAAAGTTCGGATCAAGGGTTCTGGGGCCCGAATCCCCCCTGATAGGAAGGATACAAAACCGTTATATAATGAACATACTTCTGAAAATAGAAAAGCGGGCCAATCTATCAAGAGCCCGCGCCCTGATCCGGGAGGAAATATCCGCCCTGCAGTCCGCTCCTGCTTTCAGGTCCTGCCAGGTCTATCCTGATGTTGACCCGGTTTGACCTGTGCAGCATACGAGTGGTGCAAAGTCATGATCCTGATATGCCGGTCTTAATTTTTAATTATCTTTATTTTTTATATAAAAATCCAAAAATCATGAAAACCTTCAGATTCCTGCTTTTCCTGCTGGTGATCCCGGCCGCCATAGCAGGCGCACAAACTGCTTCATTAAAAAATTCAGCCCCCTTGTCGGAGGATACCCCCGAAAGCGCTGGTGTCTCTGCCGAACGTCTCGCCAGGATGGATGATGTTTTCCAGGAGGCCATCATAAATGGTGATGTGCCGGGAATTGTGGCACTTATGGCCCGCAACGGCAGGATCATTTACCATAAGGCTTTCGGGATGGCCGACAATCAAAGCGGCAGGGCTATGAGAAAGGATGATATATTCCGTATTGCTTCGCAAACAAAAGCCATAACTTCCACCGCGGTGATGATGCTTTGGGAGGAGGGCAGGTTCAGGCTTGACGACCCTGTTTCAAAATATATTCCTGAATTCAAAAATCCGCAGGTACTGGAGACTTTTGACTATAATGACACCAGCTATACAACCCTGCCGGCAAGAGGGGAGATAACCATCAGGCACCTGCTTACCCATACATCAGGGATCGGATATGGCATCATTGACGGTGACGCTCGCTTCAGGATGATCTACCGGAAGGCGGGAATAACCGACCTGTTTACGGCAGAAGATATAAGTATTCAGGAGAACGTGAAGAAACTCGCAAGCCTGCCCCTGCATCATCATCCCGGTGAGAATTACACTTATGGTGAGGGACTTGATGTCCTGGGTTATTTTATAGAAGTGGTATCGGGAATGCCCTTTGACCGGTTCCTGAGAGAAAGGCTTTTTGATCCGCTCGGAATGGATGATACCTGGTTTTACCTTCCCGGGGAAAAAGCCGCGCGGCTGGTCCCGGTACAGGAAAAATCAGGACAGGGTGAATGGGTTCGCTATGCATCTGAATTCTATGACCCTGACTATCCTGTTAAAGGGGCCGCAAGGTTCTTTTCCGGGGGCGCCGGGTTAAGCAGTACGGCAACAGACTATGCCTCCTTTCTTCAGATGTATCTTAACAAGGGTGAGCTTAACGGAATACGTATACTCAGCCGTACCACGGTGGAATTCATAATGGCCAATCATATAGGCGACATCTGGGGCGAAGATCCCGACAGCAATATCGGGCTGGCATTTGGTGTGGTGACGAAAAAAGGTCAGGACAAGGGGGGACAGGGCAGCCAGGGGACATTTAGCTGGGGAGGTTACTTTAACACCCAGTATTTCGCCGATCCCCGGGAGCAGATCATCGGTGTGCTGATGAAACAGACAAGGGGGCCGGTATCGGACAATACAGGCTGGCAGTTCCGGCTGCTGACAGGACAGGCTGTCGACGACTAGAGGCAAAATTAATGTATATTTGTGTCCGGCACCAAAAATAACTACTGACAATAATACTGGAGAGTGACAAAAAAAGAGATACAAAAAATTTTTGACCGTTTCAACGGCATGAACATAATGGTAATAGGAGACGTAATGGTGGATTCCTATATGTGGGGAAGGGTGGACAGGATATCTCCCGAGGCCCCCATACCCATTGTCTCGGTTACTAAAAGGGAAAACAGGCCCGGAGGGGCAGCCAATGTCGCACTCAACATACAGTCGCTGGGCGCTAATGCACTGCTGTGTTCGGTTATCGGCAATGATGCAAGGAAAGATATTTTCATGGACCTGATGCGCGACAGCGGCATGGTGAACGATGGCATCCTTGTCAGCGACGACAGGAAAACCACGGTTAAAACAAGGATTATAGGGAGCAACCAGCATTTGTTGCGCGTTGATGAGGAAGATAACGGAAGGATCAGCAAAAGCGCAGAAAAACAATTTACTGCCCTGATAAGATCTGTACTGGCTTCCGTCAGAACGGATGCCATTATATTCGAGGATTATGACAAGGGAGTCATTACCCCCGCAGTAATCAAAGAAGTGCTTTTTCTTGCCCGGGAAAAAGGAATCCCGGTTTCGGCCGACCCCAAGAAACGGAACTTTAACTTATACAGGAACATAGACCTTTTCAAACCCAACCTCAAGGAGTTGTCGGAAGGCCTTAAAACCGACATTCCCGGAAGGGATATCGAAAAAATTGGCGAAGCAGCACGCAGGCTGCAGGAAGAAGGAAACATCCGCTACCTGCTGATCACCCTTTCAGAAATGGGCATCTACCTGAGAAGCCGGGAGGGGGGAAAGCTGGTGTCCACCGAAGTACGCGATATTGCCGATGTCTCGGGCGCCGGCGATACGGTCATAAGTGTCGCCACGGCCTGCCTGGCTGCCGGTATGAGTCCGGAAGATATGGCTGTGATTGCCAACCTTGCCGGGGGACTCGTTTGCGGGAAGGTGGGTGTGGTTCCTGTGGATAAACAACTTTTGCTTGAGGAAGCTTTGAACCTGTTCAGCAGAAAGCAATGAAACTGCCACTCCGATCAGATGCCTGTTTGCCGCACCCCCTGTTTGTGGCCATGGCTGCACCATGGGTAAAAATAATTCCGGACACATTCAGCATCCGGAATCTCAGGTTTTTACTTTGTTGCTTTCTGACTAATTAATTGCAATTTTCCTTGGTGGTTTCTCTTTAGCCTCTTCTCTTTTTGGGATGTGTATGTTCAGCACACCGTTTTTGTGTCTGGCGGTTATTTTATCCGGTTCCACAGTGTTGGGCAAACTGAATGAGCGGCTGAACGAGCGATAGGAAAACTCCCTTCTCATGAGCTTTTCATCCTTGTTCTCGTTAGTTTCTTCTTTTTCTGAAGAAATAAACAGCACGTTGTTTTTAACATCGATCGAGAAATCATTCTTGTCCAGCCCCGGGGCGGCAACTTCGATCCTGAAGTCATCCTTGCTTTCAATTATGTTTACCGCCGGTATGCTTATCCCGGTCTGGTAGCCATCAAAGAAATCAGCAAGCATGTCCTTGCCGAAAAAATCATCGACAATGCTCGGTAAAGAACTCCTTCTGTTGAATACTGGTAACATAGCCTGGTCCTCCTTTATTTTAACGGTTAGACATATAAACTTTTATTTTTACTTTCTTTTATTGTTTTCAGCCATAGCAGGTCAATCTGCGTGCCAAAACAAAATAGCCATAGATCCCTGTCATTATGGCTGTTACGGAGGAATCAATGCTGTCATATTTACAGCTGCAGGTCGTCAGCGGAAGTCACAACCAGCAACATAACCAGGTGTATTTAAATGTATTGCAATTAGCGGGGCGCAGGAAACCTGCATTCGGAAAAAATGACCGGATTACGGTATGGTGTTATACCCCCCGGAAGGATGTGATCTGTTCAAGGAGTTCATCCGTATCGGGGCTGTCGGCCTGGTATATGATATGGCACTGGCGGTACCAGCCTTCCCGGCCGGAAAGAAGTTTTCTGATATGATCCTTTAATTTATCGCCGTGGATCCCGGCAACCAGGGGCCTGGATGCCTGGCCTGCTGAAAGCCTTCGGGCAAGCACGCCGGAGGAGACTTTTAAATAGATCGTCAGGCCGGCCGCTTTCATTTTCTGCATATTGTCAAAAAAGCATGGTGTTCCGCCCCCGCAGGCGACCACAAGCCTCTCGCGCCCGAGCAGTCCTGCCAGTACCTCTGCCTCGGCCTTTCTGAAATAGCCTTCTCCTTTCAGGGCAAATATTTCCGTTACTGCCATTTTTTCCTGTTTTTCAATCAGAACATCCAGATCGGCAAAGCTGTACCCCAGTTTCTTTGCCAGCAACTTTCCGGCAGTAGTCTTTCCGCTTGCCATAAACCCGATCAGAAAAATCAGCACAATTATCCGGTTTTATTTTAGTTACCTGAAAATTTTAACAGTGCGGCACCCCGTTTCAGGTCCCGCGGCCACCCTAAAAACATACCTGATTTTCATCACAGCCTGAGTTTCATCTGACCCCTGTCCTGCTCGTCAAGCTCAAAAGGCTCAGTGCCGGGGTCGCTGGCGTCCTCTTCCATGGCCCTGACCAGCGGTTCAAGCTCCGAAACTATCGATACTTCATACCTGGAAAGCCTTTTGCCCCTGGCCTTATATCCCTTGACACCAATAAAATCAGCAACCTCAATAATCTCACTGCTTCGGTCCTTGTTCCTGCCTCCGAATTTCACCTCAAGCCGGGGGTAATCAACCTCGGTAAGCCGGACAAGCCGTGAATCCTCATGATCGCCTATAAAGCTGGTGAGATTTTCCACGTTGTCAAAACTGAAGCGTTTCACATAATGATAATCCTTCTCGCCGTCGTAGTATACAGCCGAAAAGACTTTGTCGTAGCGGTACTTCTCTATTAAAAGAATATTATCTTCGAAGTGATTGGAAATATCAAAGCAGGAAAGCCTGAACCTGCCCGTGGAAGTGACCACCAGTATACGGTCGTCGGTGTTGAATTCACCCAGATACCGGCCCCTGCCGTCACTGTTGAGCCGGTTTATGTCCTCATCGAACCATATCCTTGCTCCGCCAAGGGTGGATGCCCCCTTCTCCTTGAGAACGATCTTGTGTACGGTGTGCCTGGTGAGTATATTGCCCATGGAATTTTTTCCCTTGATGGCAACATCACCGAAATCGTGTTCAAAAACCAGGTTCTTCAGCCTGGGCTTGGGCTTCAGGTAGATCCTGACAACCTCGGCCTCGCCGTTACTGTTGGCGCTGAAATACAGGATCCTCGAATTTTTTGTCCCCCTGGTGAAATTATACTCCCTGTCCCTTGTAATTGCGTTTACACAGGAGCGTTTCATCAGCGTTTTACCACTCACCCCGTCCCGGTAAATAATATTGTAAACTGTTCGTTTGTCGTTCTTGTTGAACACGGCAATATGGATGATGTTCTTGCCCACAAAAAGCTTCTCGGCCACCCTGCTGACGATGTATGTGCCATCCTGCCTGATAACTATTATATCATCCAGATCGGAGCAGTCACACACATACTCATCTTTTTTCAGTCCGGTTCCGGCAAAGCCTTCCGCCCGGTTAACATAAAGCTTTTCATTGGCCACAGCCACCTTTGTTGCCTCGATGGTATCGAAGCTGCGGATCTCGGTCTTTCGCTCCCTGCCCCGCCCGTATTTCTTTTTAATCTGCTTGAAATAATTGATGGCAAAAGCGATCAGGTTGCCGAGATGATTCCTGACCTCTTCCATCTCCTGTTCAACGGATTTTATATGTTCATCGGCCTTGCGGGTATCGTATTTTGAGATCCTTTTTATCTTCAGCTCAGTAAGCTTTACAATGTCATCCCTTGTGACTTCCCTTGCCAGCAAAGGCTTAAAAGGGGCGAGCTCCCGGTCAATTGTTTCTATTACCGATTCCCATGTTTCACAATTCTCAATGCTAAGGTATATCCGGTTTTCAATAAAAATTTTCTCCAGCGACGACATATGCCAGTCCTCGCTCAGCTCCGAGAGCCTGATTTCAAGTTCCTGCTTCAGCAGGGCCTGGGTATGGTTGGTACTGATCCTGAGCATTTCGGCAACTCCCAGAAACCTGGGCTTGTCATCCTCTATAACACAGGAATTGGGTGATATGGAAACTTCACAGTCAGTGAAGGCATACAGGGCATCAATGGTCTTGTCGGGTGATATGCCCGGACTAAGATGCACGAGTATCTCCACCTTGCCGGCGGTATTATCGTCTATCTTCTTTATTTTGATCTTCCCTTTTTCATTGGCTTTCAGGATTGAATCGATTACCGTGCCGGTAGTTTTGCCAAAGGGAACGTCATTTATAACCAGGGTCTTTTTATCCAGCTTTGCAATCCTTGCCCTGACCCTGACGACCCCGCCCCTTAGTCCGTCGTTGTACCTGGAAAAATCTGCCATGCCGCCTCCCGGGAAATCAGGTAACAGCTCGAAATCCCTGTTCTGCAGGTATGCAATCGATGCATCCAGCAGCTCATTGAAATTATGAGGCAATATTTTGGAAGCCAGGCCTACAGCTATACCCTCCACCCCTTGAGCAAGAAGCAGGGGAAATTTAACCGGAAGCGTAAGCGGCTCCTTGTTCCGGCCGTCGTAGGATAATATCCATTTTGTTGTTTTCGGATTGAAAATCACCTCCAGGGCAAATGGAGAAAGCCTTGCTTCTATATATCTTGATGCGGCAGCCCCGTCGCCGGTCAGCACATTCCCCCAGTTGCCCTGTGCATCTACCAGCAGGTCTTTTTGCCCGAGCTGGACCAGTGCGTCACCGATGGAAGCGTCGCCGTGGGGGTGATACTGCATGGTATAACCAATGATATTGGCAACCTTGTTGTAACGTCCGTCATCCAGCCGCTTCATTGCATGGAGAATACGCCGGTGTACAGGCTTTAATCCGTCATGCAGGTGCGGTACGGCACGTTCAAGTATAACATAGGAAGCATAATCCAGAAACCAGTTCCTGTACATGCCTGAGAGCTGGATGATTTTGGGAAAATCATTCTCCCTGATTTTTCCTTCACCATTTCCTGGCATATCGCCGTTCTGTCCGTTTAATTTTTCCTGTTCTTCCATTTACCCCTGCCTGTGTTTACATTGAGCCAATCTCAACCACATCTTCATCGACTCTTAAATTCTCAATAATAAATTCCTGTCTCTCAGGACTGTTCTTCCCCATATAAAATGCGAGCATTTCACCGATCATATCCTCCTTTTTAAGCTGGACAGGCTCCAGGCGCATATCCTTTCCTATAAAATGCCTGAACTCATCGGGAGATATTTCACCCAGCCCCTTGAACCTGGTTATCTCGGGATTATTGCCCACTTTTTTCTTTGCCGTTTCCTTCTCAGCTTCCGAATAACAGTAAAATGTCTTTGTCTTGTTGCGAACCCGGAAAAGAGGAGTTTGCAGAATGTAAAGGTGACCATTTTTTATAAGATCGGGAAAGAACTGCAAAAAGAAGGTTATCAGCAACAACCTGATATGCATGCCGTCGACATCTGCATCGGTGGCAATAACCACATTATTGTACCTTAACTCTTCGATACCGTCTTCAATGTTCAGGGCCGACTGAAGAAGGTTGAACTCCTCGTTTTCATATACGATCTTTTTAGTAAGACCGTATGTGTTCAGCGGTTTCCCCTTGAGACTGAATACAGCCTGTGTGTTGACATCGCGCGATTTGGTAATCGATCCGCTGGCCGAATCTCCCTCGGTTATAAAAATGGTGGTCTCAAGCCGGCGGTCATCATTTGTGTTCCAGTGCGAACGGCAATCCCTGAGCTTTTTATTATGGAGATTGGCTTTTTTGGCCCTTTCCCTGGCAATCTTTTTGATACCCGAAATGGCCTTCCTCTCCTTTTCCGATTCAATTATCTTATTTAAAAGTATTTCTGCTGTTTCCGGGTGCTTGTGCAGGTAATTGTCAAGGTTGGTGCGCAAAAACTCCATTATAAAATTCCGCACTGAAGGGCCCTGCGGTCCGATATCCCTGGAACCCAGCTTGGTTTTGGTCTGCGATTCAAAGACCGGCTCCTCTATTTTTACACTTATCGCGGAGGTCACTGAAGCCCTGATGTCCGAAGCCTCGAAATCCTTCTTGTAGAAATCACGGATCACCTTCACCAGTGCTTCCTTAAAGGCTACCAGGTGAGTGCCGCCCTGGCTGGTGTTCTGTCCGTTTACAAAGCTGTAGTATTCTTCACCGTATTGATTCCCGTGGGTAATTGCCACTTCAATATCGGGTCCTTTAAGATGGATGATGGGATATAATCCCGGAGAGCTCATATTCTCCTCAAGCAGGTCAAGCAGGCCGTTTTTGGAATAAAACCGCTGGCCGTTGTAAAGAATTGTCAGGCCGGTATTCAGGTAAACATTATTCCTGAAGATGCGCTCAAGGTATTCCGGAATGAACCGGAACTTTCCAAAGATCTCGTTGTCGGGGGTAAAAACAACCCTGGTGCCGTTTTTCTCATCCGAAGCTGAAAGCTCCTGATCGCTTAGCAGTTCACCACGGGCAAACTCCGCCAGCCTGCATTTGGAATCGCGGAACGATTCTATCACAAAGGCTGAAGAAAGGGCGTTGACTGCCTTAATACCGACCCCGTTGAGCCCGACGGACTTCTTGAAGACCCTCGAATCATATTTGGCTCCGGTATTCATTTTTGAGGCAACATCAACCAGCTTGCCCAGCGGGACTCCCCTTCCATAATCCCTTATGGTGACCATCTTTTCATTTATCTCCACCTCTATGGTCTTCCCGAAACCCATCATATACTCGTCGACCGAATTGTCGAGCACCTCCTTGATAAGGAGGTATATCCCGTCATCAAGCGACGAGCCGTCGCCCAGCTTGCCTATATACATACCGGGCCTTTTCCTGATATGCTCTTTCCAGTCGAGGGTACGTATGGTATCTTCCGAATATACTGCGGTCATTATTCCTTAAATTTCTGCAAATATAATTAAAAGCAGCCCGGTGAAAGAATTTGTTTATTAACAAGGAATCAACAGGCGACAGTCCGCTATAACGAATTTCGTTGCCTTTCAGTATGCTGGGTTGTTAATTATTTGCCCCGGGCAGGTAAATTTAATCCGAAAAGGTGGTGCCCCCGGGTTCGGAAAGCCAAAGGCACAGGTATGTCATGGGAGTCAGTTTTAACCGGGGGTCAGCCTCAGGTTTTAAGCTTGTCCAGGTGTTCCTGGGTGAGCAGCCCCATTTGCCTCATAAGCAGAAGTGCATTCATTTTACGGGTTACGCCTTCTCTTAGTATGTAATCAAAATAAATCCTGTCGTTTTCAATCTCAATCTCAAAGCATTTGTTCTTTAGCAGACCGGGGTACTTCGCCTCGAGGGAGGTCAGCGAAAGGTCGTGGGTGGCAATAATACCAGTGGCACTCATGCTTATCATCAGTTCCATAATGGCAGCCGAGCCTTTTTGCTTGTCGGCTGAGTTTGTGCCTTTAAGTATCTCGTCGAGTATCACAAATACCTGTTTCCCTTCTGCAATCCTTTCGATAAGTTGCTTTAGCCTTTTCAGCTCGGCATAAAAATATGATTCGTGTTTGCGTAATGAATCATTTGTCCTCATGCTGGTATAAACCTCCATTATGCGGAACCGGAATTCTGAGGCACAAACCGGCGCGCCGGCCATGGCAAGGACAAATGCCACTCCCGCCGTGCGCAGGAAGGTACTTTTCCCTGCCATATTGGCCCCGGTAATTATTACAAACCGGCCCTTATCGTCGATTGAAAAGTCATTGCATACCCTTTCACCGGCGGCGATAAGCGGATGCCCAAGGTTCCTGGCATCTAAAACAGGACCCTCATCCACGGAAACAGGAAATACAAATCCCTGGTTATTGAATGTAAAAACAGAAAAGCTGATACAGGCATCCATACGTGCTATACTGTCAAACCACACCGGCAACTGTTTGCGGTGGCGCCTGTTCCAGCGCTCAAGCAAAAGAACACAGTTCAGATCCCATAATAAAAGGCCGTTAAGCAACAGGGCCGCCACTATGTTAAGCCTGTTGTCAAGTGCACCGGAAATTCCGGCAAGGGTATTAATGTGCTGGGAGGGCTGCAGTCCCCCGGTCACCAGGTATCGCTGAATTGACTTGAGCAGGGGAGCCTCAAAACCGGCAGTCTGAATAATTTTAAGCAGTCTGCCGTATTTCTTCAGTGTATCCAGCCTGCTGGTGACCTTTGAATGGATCTCGTTTATATGCCTTAGCAGGGCCCCGGTAATTCCAAGCTGAACGAGCACCAGCATGACAAGGGCAAAAAAAGGCAAAATGCCTGCTACTACAAATACCAGCACCGTGAGTGTCAGCAAGGGCAACACCCCCGACATGAATACAAGCAGGGAATTTCTGCTGAACCGCGGCGGTGAGCTGACGTATTCAAGCAGGCTTATAATGTCGGCCTGCCGGTCCACAAACATCCTGCCCGTTGCTATATACTCCTGGCATAAATCCGCCCTGGCAGCCAGCTCCCTGAATGCCTTCTGTTTTTTTGATATGGTATCAGTTTCAGTATCGGGCGAAAGCAACATCCCGGCGAGCTTCCCCTTTCCGATACTTGTGCAGCAGCGGCCGATAAACTGGAAAAGCGAGCCGGGCCCGAAGATATCGAGGTCGACGCAATACTGGTGGTCAGGATCAATAAATTCACTGCCGTCATCAAAACCGCTGAAATTGCCCCGCAGGGCTTCTATTTCCTGCCTGTTAATGTCAAGCAGCAGGGAGGTCATACGGTTCCTGTTGTCAAGCCCGGCCGATTTTTTCACCATAAATAAAAAAGCAACCAGCAACAGGAAAAAAACAACGGCTGCAAGCAACCCGCTCTGGCCAAGGAATGCAAGAGGAACAAACACCATCAGGCCAAACAGAACCAGCCTGGAAAAAACGAAGATCCGCTGGGTCCGTTTTATGTCTTTCAGCTGATCGGAATATTCCGCATATTTTTCCTGGTAAAAGGACAGGGCAGTATCTGACATAATATGAATTGCCTGGATATTAAATGATCAAAAAGCGAAATTAGATAAAATAAATTCCAATCTGAAGCATCCATTCCAATTAATTATATACAGGAAAGCCGGCTGGTATTACTGAACGGACCTGTGCAGTTTTAAGCTCCCCTCATTTCTTTAAGGGCCGATTCCATTCTGCCCCTGACTTCACCGGCCAGTTCGCGCGGTTCCAGATTACCGAACTCCTCTGGCATGACAGGGTCAAGCACCCTGATCTTCATGGCAGTCCTGTGGCGAATCAACAGTCCCTTCCCGGAGATGGCCTTCCAGGTGCCGTCAAGCACTATCGGCAGTATGGGAGTATTCATCTGGTGTGCAAGCCTGAATGCACCTTCCTTGAAATTCCTCATTTTTCCGTCGAAAGAACGGGAGCCCTCAGGAAAAATCATTATGGAGCTTCGCTGCTTTATATGATTCCGGCAGTCGCGCATCATCCGGATAAAGCTTTTCCTGCTTGCGCGGTCAATCACAACATACCTGTTGAGCAGCATATTCCAGCCTACAAAGGGAATATAAAGATTCTCTTTTTTGGATACCCACTTGAAATGAAAGAATAAGGAATGAATCACAAGAATGTCGAGCATCGACTGGTGATTGGACACGGCAACATACACCTTTGAATGGTCAATCTTCTCAGCCCCTTCAATCTGCAATTTCCAGAACGGGTTGAGCCTTATATAAAGCGACCCCCAGAAACAGGAATAGCGGTGCTGCAACCATAACCGCTTGTCGAAGGGAGCGGTAAACAGCCATAAGAGAAGGGCGCCAATGAATATTATTACAGATGAGGCGACAACAAACAGCCAGAAGAATATGGAGAAAATAACATAACCCATGGTTTATATTGAATTGATTATAAAAGTAAGTTTATTCAGTGTAAAATTAAAACCGCACATTGTACTTTAATTTAAACCTCAGGGAACTTTCAGTGATGGCGAATCGGTCCATCGGGTCAAGGATGCTGGAATTCCATGACAGGTACACCTCCCGGCCCGGTCTTATTATCCACCGCAACCGCGACTGCCAGCCTGCCGCCTGGGAAATATCATCGTACTGCACAAAGGTGTGCAGGTTAATCCTGGGAGTGAAAACCGTATTTATGATCAGCCTGTAGATCCCTACATCCATATCCGCTCCGGGAAACCTCAAAAAACTGTTTTCCATTTCGGCCCCAAGGAACAAATGCAGAAATACCTGCCAGCCGGCATTTACCCCGATGGTTTTTCTCTCGCCGCTGTAGAAATCACCCCGGCTCACCGATAATGTGCTCCACAGGTTTCTGTGCCGGGCAGTGCCAAGTGACACACTATGGGTTGTAAAATCATAGCCACCTGCCGGGATGGTTATCGTGCCAAGCAGGTTGAATTCATGCTGCAGGTATTCGTGTGATATAACGGTACGCGCAATCACCGATTCGCCGGATATGAATCTTATGTGAAGCAGGGCAAGGTCTGTTTCCCTTGTCTGCAGTTTGCCGTCAGTGCCCGATATGTGGTTTATGCCTGCCATGGAAAGTATCTGGAGTATGCCCCACTTTCCGGGGCGGGGACCTGCGCCTGCTGAAAAATAGTACTCGCGTACCCCTGTGCGCGGAACAAAGCCCATGCCGGCCGAAAAATCCTGGTCAATCTGCATAAACCCCGCCCTTCCGTAAAACAGATCGTTCGGATAGTTCACTTCCGCACCGAAGGCATGATCGGCAGAACGTGCAGTGCCGGGAGCTGCGGTAACAGACTGCAGTCCGTACGCTATAAATGAAAGGTTCTTGTTGCCGGCAAATTCCGAGGTGGCTATTTTTGTATCCACCCCGTACAGGGCATTATCTCCAGGGGCTGTAGCATTGCCCAGTGTTGCGATCATGCCTGCGGACGACTGCCTGCCGATATTCCTTGAAACCCGCATGGCCGAAAAATTCCTGTCATCATAGGCCTTCTCCTGGTAGATGTTCATGAACCCCATATTCCAGTTGCCCGCCTGTCCGGTGAACCGCGCCCCCGCATTAATGGCAAGAGGCTCTCCGCCGGAATCAAGCCCGAGCCTCCTGCTGAAAAACGGAATCAGGCGTCGGGCATAGGGGTTATCCGCTCCGCTGCTGATGCCGAAATTGAAATAATTTTCACCATCAAGGAAAAAGTCCCTTTTTTCAGGGAAATGAAGGCTGAACCGCGTCAGGTTAATCTGGCGGGTATCGGCTTCTGTTTCGGCAAAATCGGTATTGACAGTTAAAACACCCCTGAGACCCGGGGTAAACTGGTAGAACACATCCATCCCCGCATCAGCCATGCCCGAGCCGCCGGCACCCCTGAGGTAATCATGTCCCGAGATGCCATAGGGGTTGATATCCAGTCCCATTCCCTGGCTGATATTTTCCAGTCCGGTCAGCAGCCCCGCATCCGACACCTGGAAACGGTGATTGTTAAGGTTTGCTGTGGGCCAGTAAACGGCTTCCTGGTTGCGCCTTATATACCTGATGAACTTAATGCCCCAGTCCTTACGGCTCGCGTCAAAATTAAGGGTGTTAAAGGGTATGGCGATCTCGGCTTCCCAGCCGTGAGGCTGGATAGTAGCCCTTCCTTCCCATACCCCCTGCCACTCCCTGTGAAACCCGGCTCCGTTCTCACTGATAATGGCATCGCCGATCGAGCCGCGCGGACCGATCTGGAACCAGTAGGCATTTCTGCCGTCAAGGTGGGTGTCCAGAATGATCTGCACCCTGTCATCATTCCCCAGGTTAACATCCCTGGCCATTTCCCTGCCGATAACCTTTGACGGGTCATCATGACATCTTATGCCAATGTATAAATAGTGATCGTCAAATAATAGCAGGAATTCGGTTCTTTCTGTTGCGGGGGCGCCGTTATGCGGCTCCCGCTGCACGAAGTCAGTTACCGGTATGGCCTTGCTCCAGATATCTTCCGATAATATCCCGTCAATTGCCGGCCTCTCCTGGGTCCTGACTATAGCAGCCCGTGGCCGCGCCTGGAGCAATGCGGGGAAAACAAAAAAGCCAATCAGCAGCCAGGCTGCAAAATCAGTTCTCATTGGTGTAAATCTGGTCAGCATATCAGTGCACTGATGGTTCACGTTGTTCAAAATTGATATTTAACTGCCAAATCTACCATTTTATCGAACTGGTTTTATATTATCTGACTGAATTTTTATTAACTCTCCAGCTCCACCACGGTGATGCCCGACCCCCCTGATTCCACATGTTCATCACGGAATGCCTTTACCAGCTGTACGCTGCCAAGGTATTCACGTATCAGCTGCCGTAAAATGCCATTGCCCTTGCCATGAAGTATCCTGACTTCCCTGGCGCCAACCATCAGCGCATCGTCAATGAACAGGCTTACCCTGTCGAGTGCCTCATCGGCCCTCATTCCCCTGACATCCTGCTCTGCGCGGAAATTAAGCTTTTTGTCTCTCAGATCGAACATAGATGACCGTCCCTCCGGGGCAGCTGCCCGTGCTATCTTTTTTGCCTCACTGCGGCTCAGCCTCCTTAGCTTCTTTTCATCAACGGTGGTCACCATATTACCAAAAGCCACCATTATGCTTTTCCCGTTTACATCAAGCACTTCGCCCGTAATGCCTCTGTCAACAAGGGTGACATAGTCGCCTGTCCCAATAGGGCTGTCATCCGGCAACGGTTTGCTTTCACTGCCGGGCTCAGTTTCACTGCCCCCTGATTTGCCGTGCTGAAGCTTCTGCTGCCTGGCCCGGAGCTTTCCGATTCTGCTTTCCATGTCACGTTGTGTATCTGATTCCTCAACCTTTTGCTTCAGCCCGGCCAGCTTTTTCCTGGCTTCCCTGGTCCGCTCCTTCTCGGCCTGTGTTTCCCTTATCTCGCGAATGGTGTTTTCTATGGTTTTATTCACCCCCTCAAGCAGCTGGCGGGCCTCGTCCCTGGCACGGGCCATGATCTGCTTTTCCTCTTTTTCGGCCCGGGCAAGCCGTGATCCATATATCTCCAAATCAGATTCGAGTTTCTTTTCCAGCTGGCGTATGTTTTTTCTTTTACGGTCCCAGTAGTGCTTGTCACGTATAATATCCTTCAGGTGCCGGTCAAAATCAATGTGCTTCTCGCCGATTTTCCCGGCAGCAGCCTTGAGTATCTCTTCGGGCAAGCCTATTTTCCGGGCTATCTCAAAAGCAAAGGAGCTGCCCGGCTTGCCGGTCTCCAGACGGAAAAGCGGCTCCATCTTCCCGGTGTCAAAAAGCATTGCCCCGTTTATTATTCCCGGGGTGGAGGCTGCAAAATGCTTCAGGTTGGTGTAATGGGTTGTAATCACACCATAAGTGCCGCTGCTGTTAAGGGAGTCAAGGATGGACTCAGCTATGGCCCCGCCAAGCATAGGCTCGGTTCCTGTGCCGAATTCATCTATCAGCACCAGGGTTCGGGGTCCGCTGTGGCGGACAAAAAATTTCATATTCATCAGGTGAGAGCTGTAGGTGCTCAGGTCATTCTCGATCGACTGCTCATCACCGATATCGATGAATATTCCGGCGAACAGCCCCGCCTCAGAATTTTCAGACACCGGCACGAGCAGACCGCACTGAAGCATATACTGAAGGAGTCCTACGGTCTGCAGGCAAACCGACTTGCCCCCTGCATTTGGGCCGCTTATCACCAGTATCCTGTTTTGATCATCGAGCTCTATATCAAGGGGCACGGTTTCCCTTGTCTCCTTTTTCAGGGCAAGGTAAAGCAGCGGATGCAGTGCATCCTTCCATTTCAAATGAGGAATGTCACGAAACACCGGCATGACAGCCCCGATCTTTACGGCAAACATGGCCTTTGCCCTTATGAAATCTATCAGTCCCAGGAACCGGAACACCCCCAGCAATTCTTCAAGGTAGGGTCTCATCGAATCGGCCACTTCCTTGAGTATCCGCATTACCTCGCGCCTTTCGGCATATTCCAGCTCCCTGATCTCGTTATTCAGCTCCACCACAGCTGCCGGTTCAATGTAGGCAGTCCTGCCACTTGCCGATTCATCGTGCACGAAGCCGGGGATCTTTCTCTTGAGCGAAGAGCTGACCGGTATAACGGGCCTTCCGTTGCGTATGGCTATGCTGACATCCCCCTCCACCAGTCCGCCGCTCTGCACCTCCCTTAATACGGCATGCAGCTTTTTTGACACGGCCGATTGCTTCTGGGTGATGGTGCGGCGCAGCGACTGCAGCTCAGTTGAGGCATTGTCCTTCATCTGGCCCTCTTTGGTAAGCAGGGAGGACAGCTTTTCCCTTACAAATGGCGGAACGGCAGAGCCGGCAGATAATGATGCAAGAACCGGGTAGAGCGCGGCGTTTTTACCGCTGAAATAATTCAGTATCCCTTTTGCCGTGTCAAGTGAGCGCTTGAGGTCAAACAGTTCGGAGGTGTCCATAAAGGCACCCTCCACCCGCAGTTTTCTCAGCCCCGGAGTGGAATCGGTAATATGGCCCAGGGGAAACTCCTGACCGAAAAGATGTATTCTCTTTAATTCATCTGTCTGCTTCAACCGCAGGGAGACCTCTTCAAATGATGTAAGAAATGACATCTGCCGGGCATGCTCCCTGCCCAGATCGCAGATGCAGTAACCGGCCACCAGCGACCGGATCACGGCAAAGCCGGATTTCTCATCAAAAGTCTCGGGATAAATCATCAGTTTTTATTAACAGGGCAAAGTTAATATGAATCCCCCTTGCAGCCTAATGCTAAAAAAGGTATTTTTGTGCCTCGTCAATCCGTATGATAAAACACAAAAAGCAATGATCCAGTCATGAAGGAATATAAAAGATACCTGATAACATCTGCCCTGCCCTATGCCAACGGCCCCATTCATATAGGCCATCTTGCGGGTGTTTATGTGCCATCGGATATTTACACCCGCTACCTCCGTCTTCGCGGAAGAGACGTGATCCATGTATGCGGCTCAGATGAGCACGGGGTGCCCATAACAATCAAGGCAAGACAGGAGGGCGTCACCCCCCGGCAGATAGTTGACCGTTATCATGAACTGAATAAGTCCTCTTTCGAAAAGTTCGGTATCGCCTTTGACATCTATTCCCGCACTTCCAGCACGGTTCATTACGAAACCGCTTCGGAAATATTCAAAACACTCCATGACAGGGGAGAGTTCATCGAAAAAACCACTCCGCAATATTATGATCAGGAGGCGGGTCAGTTCCTGGCCGATCGCTATATCCAGGGCACCTGCCCGCACTGCAGCAATGAGAACGCCTACGGTGACCAGTGTGAAAAATGCGGCAGCTCACTCAATGCCACCGACCTGATTAATCCGCGCTCCACGATCAGCGGTTCTCCCCCGGTGATGAGGGAGACCAGGCACTGGTTCCTTGCCTTGGACAGGTACGAGCCATTCCTGAAAAAATGGATACTTGAAGAAAAGAAACACTGGAAAACAAATGTTTACGGACAATGCAAATCATGGCTTGACCAGGGACTTCAACCGCGTGCCGTAAGCCGCGATCTGGACTGGGGAGTGCCGGTTCCACTTGAAGGAGCCGTGGGCAAAGTTCTGTATGTCTGGTTCGATGCCCCCATAGGGTATATCTCGGCAACAAAGGAACTTACCCCCGACTGGGAAAAATACTGGAAAGACAATGACACCCGCATGATTCATTTCATCGGCAAGGACAATATCGTTTTTCACTGCATCGTCTTTCCATCGATCCTTCATGCCGAAGGCAGTTACATACTGCCCGACAATGTGCCGGCCAACGAATTCCTTAACCTTGAGAATGACAAGATATCCACCTCGCGGAACTGGGCCGTCTGGCTGCATGAATACCTTGAAGACTTCCCGGGCAGGCAGGATGTGTTAAGGTATGTGCTCTGTGCGAGCGCCCCGGAAACAAAGGATAATGATTTTACATGGAAGGATTTCCAGGCACGCAACAACAATGAACTGGTTGCTGTATACGGTAATTTCGTAAACCGGGCAATTGTCCTGACCCACAAATACTTTGACGGAAAGGTGCCTGAGCGCGGCATCCTCAGCGATTATGACAGGGAGGTGCTTGCCGGAATTCCCCGCATCAGAATGGCCCTGGAAGCAAGCCTGGAGCAATTCCGTTTCAGGGAGGCACTCAAAGAGGCAATGAACCTTGCCCGGCTTGGGAATAAGTACCTGGCCGACACCGAGCCATGGATAATATTTAAAACCGACCCTGAAAGGGTAAAGACTATTCTTAATATTGCACTGCAGATATCGGCATCACTCAGCGTGATTACAATGCCGTTCCTCCCCGATTCGGCATTCAGGCTGATGGGATTCCTGAATATAGATAATATCCCCTGGGAAAAGGCGGGCGACAGTGACCTGATCACTGCCGGTCATGTTATTGGCAGCGGGGGACTGCTGTTTGAGAAAATTACCGACCAGGAGATTGAATATCAGGTGAACAAGCTGCTTGCCGCCCGCGATCAGAATGACAAGGCGGGGCTCTCCATTGCCCCTGCCAAGGGGAATATCAGCTACGATGAGTTTTCTGCCATGGACATACGCACCGCAACCATCCTTGGCGCCGAAAGGGTGCCCAAGACAAAGAAGCTGCTGAAACTCACGCTGGACACGGGACTGGATACCCGGACCGTGGTTTCGGGCATTGCTGAATGTTTCGACCCGGCATCCATCACCGGCAAACAGGTGTGCGTTCTGGTGAACCTTGAACCAAGAAAGATCAGGGGCATTGAATCGCAGGGCATGATACTTATGGCAGAAGACCCTGAAGGCAACCTGGACTTTGTATCCCCCGGGGGCAGTCTGGAAAATGGCTCGGTTGTAAAATAATACGGTTAAATGCTCAGCATCCAGATATCGCTGCTGTTTTTCTCTGCCCTGACCTGGCGAAGCATCCTCAGTGATTCAATGCGGTTACCCGAAGAAAACATTGAAACCCTGTACATTCCGCTCTCTGATTCAAGTACCCGGGCATTGTAGCCCTCTCTCTCAAGTTCCTGGCTTAGTGCCAGTGCATTGGACTTCCTTTTAAAGCTTCCCGCAACAAGATAATGGGACCTGGAGGCCGCTGAGGGGGCAACCTCCTTTTCTACTGCCACTGCATGGGGCTCATCTGCGAAGTATCCGGCAACATCCACTGATCCGGCAGCCTCTGCAGAAGCTGTCGCGGACTGGTCTTCAGCTTCCCGTAACTTCACGTCAGGGCCGGGGGTGATCATTTCATCGGCCTCTGCGGCAACAGGAGAACCTGCCGGGCGTCTCAATTCCATACTCTCAGGGGTATGCCCGGGCTGTGAATCGACAACTGCTGAAAAGGGGTTAAGGGATGTGAGGTCAAAATTGAATTCCCTGATGCCGGTATTCATTATACCCCAGCTGAGCGCGGCAATAAGGGGAATGGTGATCGCGGCATAACGAAGTATTTTCCTGGTGCCGGGGCGAAAAAGCGATGCTTCACTGCCAGCCGGAAGGATCCTGCCCTGCCTGTCCCGGGAAATTTCAGGATACCGGAAAAAGGAAAGGCCATAAGCATCGGTAAGGAAATTGGCTGCCGGATCCGGATCAAACTGAAGGTTGTGGTTCCTGTCGACGATAAACCGTCCTATGCCATCGAACTGGACTGTTCTCCCGGCCAGCAGCCTGCTTTTTACCTGCCCGACAAAAGTAACGACCAGCTTCCTGGCATCAACATAATTCATTGAAAGCCGGGCGGAAAGATGGCTGATAAGCAGCCCGTCATTATGGTCAAGCCTGACGTTAAACCCCACCTCCCTGCCCGGAGGGTGAAAACTGCCGGAGGACCTGTCGATCCGTGCCTGACGCTCATTTGTAACGAAGCCTCCCAAACCGGGCACCACCACACAGTCATGATGATACAAAAGGTCTCTTATATGATTTACAACATCCATGAAAAGTGACTTTATAGTATTTTGTAATTTTATTTCGGGCCGCCGGGGTGCCCGGCAATTCAGAACTGTTTGCTGATTCGCCAGGGTTATCACAAAAGTAAATATTTATTCCGGTAAATATCCCATCATATTGCATTTTTTTTAACTTTGCTAACTGCGAAATAAACACCCTGATTTACATGAGCATGGATAAAATTCAGATGGTAGATCTGCACGGGCAGTATATGAACATAAGGAGCGAGATTGACGCTGCAATAAAAAATGTGATCGATTCCACCGCTTTCATTAACGGTCCGCAAGTGGCAAGGTTTCAAAAAAACCTGGAAAGCTTTCTCGGCGTTAGGCATGCTGTAACCTGCGGCAACGGAACCGATGCACTGCAGATAGCCCTTATGGCCCTCGGCCTGGAACCAGGTGACGAGGTGATCACCTCCCCGTTCACCTTTATTGCGACCGTTGAGGCGATTTCGCTGCTTCGCCTTAAGCCCGTGTTTGTCGACGTGTGTCCGCGCTGTTTCAATATTGACGCCACTGCCATCGAACAGGCCATTACTGGTAAAACCAGGGTAATACTGCCGGTTCACCTCTACGGGCAGTGTGCCAACATGGATGCTATAATGCACCTTGCAGAAAAACATAAACTCTGGGTGGTTGAAGATGCCGCACAGGCACTGGGCAGTGAATATGCTTTTGCCGGCGGATCCGTAAAAAAGGCCGGAACAATCGGACACATAGGCTGCACAAGTTTTTTCCCTTCCAAAAACCTGGGTTGCTTTGGTGACGGGGGCGCCATGTTCACCAACATACCCGGATGGGGAGAGAAGCTTAAATCCATCACACTCCACGGGTCAAGGGTAAAATATTACCACGAAATGACGGGGGTAAACTCCCGCCTTGACACCCTGCAGGCCGCTGTTCTGGATGTGAAGCTGAAATACCTCCCGCAATATAACCGGCGAAGGGCCGCGGCAGCCGAATATTATGACAATGCCCTCAAGGGCATCCACCAGGTGCAGCTTCCCAAACGCATGAAGCAGTCGACCCACATCTTTCATACATATACCCTGAAGGTCCCGGCCACGGACAGGGACCCGCTGCGTGACTTTCTGCAGTCCCGCGGCATTCCCACCATGGTATATTATCCCGTACCAATGCATCTGCAGAAGGCCTACAGCAGCTACGGATACCGCGAGGGTGACTTTCCGGTATCGGAGGAGCTGTGCGGCAGCGTTGTTTCAATACCAATGCACACCGAGCTTCAGGAGAAGCAACTTGAACATATCTGCAACGCCATTGATGAATTTTTTAACAGGTAGAGCCCCATGAGTAAAGATAATATTTTCCAGGCCCATGAAACGGCTGTTATAGATGAGGGATGCAGCATAGGAGCCGGCACCCGGATATGGCATTTTTGCCATATTATGACAGGCAGCAAAATAGGCGAAAACTGCAATCTCGGACAGAATGTTGTTGTATCGCCGGGGGTGGTTCTTGGCAATAATGTAAAGGTGCAGAATAACGTCTCGATCTATACCGGGGTGATCTGCCAGGACGATGTCTTTCTGGGGCCTTCAATGGTATTTACAAATATTGTGAACCCAAGAAGCGCTGTGGTCAGAAAGGACCGGTATGTAAGGACCATGGTGGGAAAAGGCGCAACCATCGGGGCAAACGCCACCATAGTATGCGGGAATGACATCGGCCCCTGGGCCTTTATAGGGGCCGGCGCGGTAATCACAAAGGCAGTAAAACCATATGCCCTGGTGGCAGGCAATCCTGCCCGCCAGATCGGGTGGATGAGCGAATACGGGCACCGGCTGGTATTCAGTGAGGATGGCACCGCAGTATGCCCGGAAAGCGGTAAAAAATACAGGCTGGAGAATGACAGTGTAACCAGGGAAGAATAATCAGGGGTGCCGGCTGCTGGCAGATACCCCAAAGAGGCAATGTATTGACTTTGGAAAAATAATGATACCTTTAAGATATGGCTGAAAAACCGGGTAAGTTTGCAATGATAGGCGTGGCAGGATATATTGCCGTAAGGCACCTCCAGGCTATAAAGGAAACCGGCAATAGCCTGCTGGCCACACTGGATCCTTTTGACAGCGTGGGATGTATCGACAGCTATTTCCCTGAAGCCGATTTCTTTGTCGAATTTGAAAGGTTTGACCGGCACATCGACAAGCTGAAAAGGGTGGGCACCAGCATAGACTATGTAAGTATATGCTCGCCGAATTACCTGCACGACTCTCATATCCGTTTCGCACTGAGGCAGGGGGCAGACGCCATCTGCGAAAAACCACTGGTTCTGAATCCATGGAACCTTGATGCCCTGGCCGAAATTGAAAAGGAAACCGGCAAATCAATCTTTAATATTCTCCAGCTCCGGCTGCACCCCTCAATACTTGCTCTCAGGGAACGGATCGATCGGGAACCCACCGGCAGGGTGCATGATATAGACCTTTCATATATTACCAGCCGCGGAAACTGGTACCGCATATCCTGGAAAGGAGACAGGCAGAAGTCGGGCGGTGTGGCAACCAACATCGGGGTTCACTTTTTTGATATGCTCACCTGGATATTTGGTCCGGTACAGGAGAATACGGTGCATTTATCGGACGATAACCGTGCAGCAGGGTTTCTGAGGCTTGAAAAGGCAAGGGTCAGATGGCTGCTCAGCATCGACCACAACGACCTGCCCAGGGAGGTAAGGGAACGCGGGCAGCGTACTTTCCGCTCCATCTCGGTTGACGGCGAAGAAATTGAATTCAGCGATGGTTTTGCCGACCTTCATACCAAAACATACAGGAATATTCTCGACGGCCGGGGATACGGACTGGAGGCGGCCAGGCGCTCCATCGAAGCAGTATACACCATAAGGAACTCAAATGCCGTCGGATTGAAAGGTGATTATCATCCCTACCTGGCGGATATTGCCAAGGGCTGAAAATGCTTTTGTGCCGGGAAAGGCGAACGCTATATTTTGCAGTCACTAAAATTATTAATTATTATTTAATTAACTACCCGATAAGGATATGTACGAACAACTGATCAGGAAAGAAAAGAAAATATCGCTCGTGGGACTGGGTTATGTTGGCCTGCCCATTGCCCTTGAGTTTGCAAAAAAAGTACCCGTTATAGGTTTTGATATCAAGGCCGAACGCGTGGAACTCATGAAACAGAATATCGACCCCAGCCGTGAGCTGGAAGCTTCGGATTTTGAAGGATGCGATATTCATTTCACCGCCGACCCGGAAGATCTGCGGCAGGCGGATTTCCATATTATTGCAGTGCCCACACCAATAAATGAACATAAACTGCCCGATTTATCACCCGTGCTCAGTGCCTCGGAAACAATCGGCAAAGTCCTGAAAAAAGGCGACTATGTTATTTACGAGTCAACCGTATATCCGGGCTGCACGGAAGAGGATTGCATCCCGATCCTTGAGGCACACAGCGGGTTAACCTTCAGAAAGGACTTCAAGGTGGGCTTTTCCCCTGAACGTATTAATCCGGGCGACAAAGAGCATACCCTTACAAAGATCGTGAAGGTGGTTTCCGGTTGCGACGACGAATCGCTCGATAACATAGCAAAAATCTATGAGATGATTATTGAGGCTGGTGTACACAGGGCCAGCTCGATAAAAGTGGCCGAAGCGGCAAAGATAATCGAGAACACCCAGCGTGACATCAACATAGCCTTTATGAACGAACTCTCGATAATATTCAGCAGGATGGAAATAAACACCTACGAGGTGCTTGAGGCGGCCGGGACAAAGTGGAACTTTTTGAAATTTTATCCCGGGCTCGTTGGCGGCCACTGTATAGGGGTCGACCCCTATTACCTCACTTACAAGGCCAAGCAGTTCGGGTATCATGCCCAGGTAATCAACGCGGGCCGCTATATTAATGATTCCATGGGGAACTATATTGCCAGGCAGACAGTAAAAAGGATAATCGCCCTGGACAAGAACATTAAGGAATCACACGTGCTTATCATGGGCATCACCTTCAAGGAGAATGTCAGTGATATCAGGAACTCCAAGGTAGCTGACGTATACAGGGAGCTCAAGACCTACGGGATTAAGAATATCGATGTGGTGGATCCGCATGCTTCGGCCCAGGAGGTAGAAAAAGAATACGGGTTTAAGATGAAGGAGGCGCCGGGAAACAACTACGATGCGGTTATAATTGCGGTAAACCACAAAGAATACCTTAATTTTTCGGTAGACGATATCAGGGCCCTGAGCAACAGTTCGGCAATACTGGTTGATGTAAAGAGCACCTATCTTAAGCTTTTCAAAGAGCAGCAGGATGGCATCTGCTACTGGAGCCTCTGAGAAACCTGACAATTAAGGAATGGCTCCTGCAATGGCGCTTAAACTATATTCATTATGCATACTATACTGGTTACAGGCGGAACAGGATATATCGGCTCCCATACAGTGGTGGAGCTTATCAATGAAGGGTTCCGGGTGCTTATCGCCGACAATCTTGCGAACTCCGACACCGGCGTCCTTGACGGAATACAGGAGATCACCGGCATAAGGCCCGGGTTTGAACATCTTGACATATGCGATGCAGAAAAGCTTAAGGGCTACCTCGACAGCAACCCGGAAATAGGGGC
This sequence comes from Bacteroidales bacterium, assembly GCA_007135095.1. Lineage (GTDB taxonomy): Bacteria > Bacteroidota > Bacteroidia > Bacteroidales > PUMT01 > PXAP01. The sequence goes on from SLJO01000067.1 coordinate 77,257, forward strand.
GGTGATACACTTCGCCGCCTATAAGTCGGTGGGGGAATCGGTTGAAAAGCCCCTTAAGTATTACAGGAATAATATCGTCTCCCTGATAAACCTGCTGGAGGAAATGAAGAGCCGGTCGATAGCCAGCCTGGTATTCTCCTCCTCGTGTACCGTATACGGACAACCCGACCAGCTGCCTGTGACAGAGTCAGCCCCGTTGAAAAAAGCCTGCTCTCCATATGGCAATACCAAACAGATATCGGAAGATATAATCGCCGATTTCATTAAGGCAAGCCCTTCCATCAAATCAATAGCGCTCAGGTACTTCAACCCTGTCGGTGCCCATCCCACCGCCCTTATAGGAGAGTTGCCAAGGGGTGTCCCCGACAACCTTGTGCCATTCATAACACAAACAGCCATCGGCTTGCGCGATGAGCTGAAGGTCTTCGGCAACGACTATAATACCCCTGATGGTTCCTGCATTCGCGATTATCTTCATGTCACCGACCTTGCACGGGCACATGTGGCGGCCATAAAAAGGCTCCTGGAGGGGAGGAACAAAGACGCCCTTGAATTTTTCAACCTTGGCACCGGAAAAGGGATTTCGGTGCTGGAGATGATAAACACCTTTGAAAGGGTCAACTCGGTCAGCATCAACTATACCATAACAGGCAGAAGGCCCGGAGACATTGAGCAGGTCTGGGCCGATACCACCCTGGCAAACCGGGAACTGGGCTGGAAGGCACAAAGCAGCCTGGAAGAGACACTTGCATCAGCCTGGAAATGGGAAAAATATTACCGCAATAACAAGGCATGATGAAAAAAACCATACTTATAACCGGGGGGGCAGGATTTATAGGCTCACATGTGGTCAGGCGTTTTTTAAAGAATTATCAGCAATATGATATTGTAAATCTGGACATGCTCACCTATGCAGGCAACCTTGAAAACCTCCGGGACATTGAAGACAGCCCTAATTACAAATTCATCAGGGGAGATATTACAGATACCTTATTCATTGAAAAGCTCTTTGACCAGCATCCTTTCGACGCCGTGATACACCTGGCGGCTGAGTCGCATGTTGACAGGTCCATTTCAGGGCCGATGCCATTTATCACAACCAATATAACAGGTACCGTAAACCTTCTGGAGGCTGCAAGAAAAAGGTGGCAGGACAATCCCGGAAGCGGGCCTTTCCATCATATTTCCACCGACGAGGTATACGGATCACTTGGTGAAGAAGGCCTGTTCACCGAAGAGTCGGCCTATGATCCGCGAAGTCCCTATTCGGCTTCCAAAGCCTCTTCCGATCACATGGTGAGGGCCTGGTTCCATACCTGGAATATGCCGGTTGTAATATCCAACTGCTCGAACAACTACGGCCCAAACCAGTTTCCTGAAAAACTGATCCCGCTGGTCATAAACAACATAAAAGCCGGCCAGCCACTGCCGGTATACGGAAAGGGTGAGAATATAAGGGACTGGCTCTATGTTGAGGATCATGCCGCAGCGATAGATATGATCTTCCACAGTGGAAAAAAGGGGGAAACCTATAATGTTGGCGGCAACAACCAGTGGCGGAACATTGACCTTGTCAGGCAGCTCTGCGGTATAATGGACAGGAAGCTTGGCAGGCCGGCGGGCACCTCTGAAAAGCTTGTCTGCTTTGTAAAGGACCGGGCCGGCCATGACCAGAGGTACGCCATAGACAACACAAAAATAAGCTCCCGGCTCGGATGGAAGCCTTCGGTTAGTTTTGAGCAGGGCCTGGAAAGGACGGTTGACTGGTACCTGGCGAACGAGAAATGGATCTCGGGGGTGATAGGCGGCAATTACAAATCCTACTACAAGTCACAATATCTTGACCGGTAAGGAGGCGGACCGCAAAGCTGGTCAGTGCCGCGTATAGGTGATTTCAAGTCTTGGTCCGCCCAGGGGATGATTCCCGTTTCTCATGACGGTCCTGTTGGGTACAGCCCAGGCATCACGAACGCTTACATACAACGAGTTGCTGATGTTTTCATTCAGGATGAAGTTCTGCATCCAGGTGGTAATGCCGATATTATATTCCCCTGTTTCAGCATTCCACGCGCCTCCGAAATAAGCGTCACCAAGGAGAATATCACTCGTGCCGGACAACACTCCCTCCTGGTTCCTTTCAAAGAGGGTAAGCCTTGGGGGCCTGGGGAACAGGGCTGCTGTAGCATCTGCCCCTTCGACGGGCAAGATCAGCCTGGCAGAATTAATGCTGACAGGCATAGAATCACGCCAGGCATGAAGCTGTTCGAAATCAAGCCGCCCCATGACGCCAGCGATGCCCTGAACATAGAACACGGTATCAGCAGTGCCGGTTTGCCCGAGCTGCCCGGCAAAGACAGCTGTTGAATGGTCATGTTCAAAAAGGTTTATGTTTGCCCCTTCACTGACAACATAATTAAAGGTCATGGTGCTGTCAGGAAAATCGGTATTGCGGTAATACAGTGAGAGCCGCGTATTAACGTCATTCAGGTTAACCATGAGCATGGTTCCGGTTTCTCCGGCAGGCAAAGCTTCCAGGTAAAGGCCCTTCATGTATTCTACAAACTTTGCACCCGAGTTGTAAACCGAGTCGTCGGGCGGGGAAATGAGCTTTTCCCAGAAGTCCTCATTTGTTATATGAACCGAAATAATAGTATCGCCTGTGGCCTGCATGATGGTTTGTGAGGCCAGAATGTCCTGGCTGTAAATCATGCCCGAAGGATCGTGGTTGGAATAATAGGTTCTCTGAAAATCGATAGCCTCACTCAGCTCAAACACGTTGATATTCAGCGGTGCCTGGGGGTCACCGTAAGTGCCGGTATAGCGAAGGTGCAGCACAAGTGAGTCGGCAACGGGATTATTGCCAAAATTCACCGGACCCGGATGGACCACCTGCGTCATAAAGGATGCCTTTGCCTGTCCGAACAGGGGATCGTTAAGAACGCCGAGTACCGACCGTGCAAATCCCGTGGCAGGTAGCGAATCCCTTGTCCACAGGGAGGAACTTATGGCGGTTTCCTCCGATGTCCTGACCCTGAACCGGTCTTCTTCGGGTTGAATTTCAAGCCCTACAAAGCTTGGATCCTCACAGGAGGTCAAAATAAACAGGGAGGATACTATAAACAAAACAGCGATTAAAAGGGGAGCGGTCAGGAAATGACTGCGTTTGCAGGGGTTTATATCATTTAGATACATTGAGGGATCCGTTTAGTATATTATCATAAAAGTCTGAATACAAATCAACGTACTCTTCCTCTGACTGGTATTTCAAAACAGGAATTTTTTGTTTTGCAATATAATCCCTGAGTGCATCATCTATTTTTTCAGAACCGAAAATTATGCCGTCGGAATTGGATACGGCAAGTTTGGAGAGATTAAGAAAATCGGGAGGATTGAGAACGCTGACATCCTTATCACTAACCCCTTCCACCAACAGTTTTTTCTTTAATTTTTTATTCAGCGATTCGGGAAAATTATCATTATAGATCGATGATATGATCCTGGACTGCTGAAACAACGGGTCTTCCTGGTAGGCCTTTTTCAGGTACAGTGGTACCAGGGAGGTGAACCACCCGTGACAATGTACTATGTCGGGGGCCCATCTCAGTTTCCTTACAGTCTCAAGCACACCTCTTGCGAAAAATATCATTCTCTCGTCATTATCATCAAAGTATTCTCCGCTTTCATCGGTAAAAGTACTCTTGCGTTGAAAATAGTCTTCATTGTCGATGAAATATACCTGCATCCTGGCACACTGAATGGATGCCACCTTAATAATCAGGGGATGGTCGGTATCGTCTATGATAAGGTTCATACCCGATAACCGGATAACTTCGTGAAGCTGATTCCTTCTTTCATTAACACACCCATACCTTGGCATGAAAGTACGGATCTCACGTCCACGTTCCTGAACTCCCTGCGGAAGATTTCTGCCGATAACTGACATTTCTGACTCAGGCAGATACGGACTTATCTCCTGAGAAATGTAAAGAACCTTGGTCTTTTCCATTTATTTCAAGCCACTTATGTTTAAAAAGTCATTTGCAAAGATAATAAAAAAAATTCATATACTCATCCGGGTATTCCTTTCTAAATAAGACCTGAATAACCGGTGATATACCCCGTCTGTACGTGAATCAATATCTGCAGAGGATTTTATTTACCGTTGCCAATAAAATGATAGTATTGTTCCTTGAAAACGGATAAGTAAAAATATAAGTATCTTCGCAGTTGATTTTTTTGCCTTATTGTACGGGACACACTGCTGTAATTACCGCATGACATGCTCAGGGACACGGCATTGCCCCGGTAAATAAGCATATCTAATTTTACCGGTATTCATTATAACCCATTTTTGAAAAAATTGAAAACCGTATCTGATATAGATGAATTGGCGGATTTACTTGCAGAGGCCCGAAGCACGGGTAAATCTGTCGGACTCGTGCCTACCATGGGCGCCCTGCACAAGGGGCATCTGTCTCTTGTAAGTTGCTGCAATGCCGGCAACAAGGTGACAATTGTAAGTATTTTCGTAAATCCTGAACAGTTCAATGACCCTGAAGACCTTGAAAGTTACCCCAGTAATCTGGACAGGGACCTGCAGATGCTGCGGGAGGCTGACTGTGACATTGTTTTTGTACCCTCGGTAAAGACAATTTATCCTGTACCCGACATGCGGGAATTTGATTTTGGCCCCCTTGATAAAATAATGGAGGGGCGCTTTCGTCCGGGCCATTTTACAGGCGTGGCAAGGGTGGTCAGCCGCCTGTTCGAAATCATAAAGCCCGACAGGGCATATTTCGGCGAAAAGGACTTTCAGCAGCTGGCTGTTATACGCAAAATGACAGGCATGCTTCAACTGCCCGTAGAGATAAAAGCCTGCCCCACCGTAAGGGAAAGCGACGGACTGGCAATGAGCTCAAGGAATGTCCTGCTAAGTTCCGGCCAGCGCAAGAATGCCGTACTGATCGGCCAAACCCTCCGTGCAGCAGCACAGAAAAAAGGGATGGCGGTATGGGAGCTTAAAAAATGGGTTGCTGACACCATTAATGAAAACCCCTTCCTTGACCTTGAATATTTTGAGATAGTCGACAGTAAAGATCTTCAGCCCGCGGCCGACGGGGAAAGGGTAAAACAGGGACTGACAGGTTGTATCGCCGTTCGCGTGGGGAATGTTCGCTTGATCGATAATGTATTTTTTTATAATTTTGAGGCATTATGATGATAGAAATAATGAAATCGAAAATACACCGGGTAAGGGTGACCGAGGCAAACCTGAATTATGTCGGCAGCATAACCATTGACGAGGACCTGATGGAGGCAGCCAACCTCATAGAAAATGAAAAGGTGCAGATTGTAAATATCAACAATGGCGAGCGCCTTGAGACCTATGTCATTAAGGGCGAAAGGGGCAGCGGGCAGATCGGGATGAACGGTCCTGCCGCCAGGAAAGTTGCAATTGATGATATTATTATAATAATTTCATATGCGCTGATTGACAGTCAGCAAGCCCGTGCTTTTGAACCAATGCTCGTTTTCCCCGATACCGTGACAAACAAACTTACCCAGTGATTTGAAAGATAACATAATCAGGACCGCCAGGATTCTTTTCTTTCTGGCAACCGGTCTTTTTTTTCTGTTTATCTCCTTCAGGGACGTCCCGCTGGAAATACTTATTTCCGGACTCAGGTCAGCCAGGTATGAATGGGTATTGCTGTCCCTTTCCTTTGCAACGCTGGCATTCCTCAGCCGCGCCTTCAGATGGGTGCTGCTGATCGAGCCACTTGGTTACCGGCCGTCGGTTAAAAACACCTTCTATGCCCTTATGACAGGCTATCTGGCCAATTTCATCCTTCCCAGGATAGGTGAAATAACAAGGTGCGGTTCACTTAACCGCACCGACAGGATCCCGGCCGACTCCCTCCTTGGAACGGTAATAACTGAAAGGATAGCCGATCTTATTTTGCTTCTTTTGCTTGCTGCAGCAGCCTTTGTCATAAATTTTGATCTCTTCGGACGATTCCTCTACGGCAACATTATTCAGCCGTTTTTTACCTGGATATTTTCGCTTCTTGATATTCCCCTGGGACTGCTGGGCCTGATCATTACTGCCATTGCCCTGATAATGCTGCTTTACCGCATTCTGGCAGTATGGCTGAGGAATTTCAGGCTTTACAGGCGCGTCGAAGAGGCCTTAAAAAGAGTTGGCGGCGGCATGAAAAGTGTTATAAGGATGGACAAAAAGCTGTGGTTTTTATACCATACAATCTTTATATGGCTTATGTACTTTCTGATGACCTGGGCGGTCTTCATGGCACTGCCGGCAACTGCAATGCTTAATGCCGGTGATGCCCTGTTTATCCTCGTGATCGGGGGACTGGGGATGGCGGCACCCGTACAGGGTGGTTTCGGAACCTACCACTGGATTGTGACCCTCGGACTTGGTATTTATGGCATCCCAAGAGAAGATGGACTGGTATTTGCAACGCTATCGCATGAATCACAGGCTATTCTGATGATATTACTTGGTTCATTCTCGATGCTGATGGTATTCCTTAAGTGGAAAAGAGCACAATCCTCACCCGTTACAAACGGGCAGTAAATACGAAACTAACCTGCAGTGCAATGGGACAACTTGATACAATAATGGCAAAAATCATTCTGACCGATGCCGGCATACAGCAGAGCCTGGCATACTGGAGGTTCAAGGATTACCGGATCGTCTTCACCAACGGCTGCTTTGACATCCTGCACCGCGGACATGCTGAATACCTGGCCAGGGCATCGGACCTTGGCGACGTGCTGGTTGTCGGGCTCAATACCGACAATTCCGTGCGTGCCATTAAAGGTCCGGGCAGGCCATTGCAGGACGAGAAAAGCCGCGCCCTGCTTCTTGCCTCCCTTTCCTTTGTTGGGGCTGTGATACTGTTTGACCAGGAAACCCCCGAGGAACTAATCAGACTGGTGCAGCCCGATGTCCTTGTCAAGGGAAGCGACTACAAGCCGGAGGATATAGTGGGTCACGGGATTGTTACCGCCAGGGGGGGGCGTGTTGAAACCATTGACTTTATAGAGGGTTATTCCTCATCAGATATTATTAAAAAAATTTCAGGGTCTGACCCTCAATCATAAAACCTCCGGTAATGGCAAAAACCAAAACAGCATTTTTCTGCACCAGCTGCGGTGTGGAATCTCCCAAATGGATAGGGCGCTGCCCGTCGTGCCGGGAATGGAACACCTACGTTGAGGAAACAATCACCCGGTCGGCCAATACCACCCCGGGCAATAAAAAAGCAAGGGCCGAGCCGGTGCTGATATCTGAAATCTCTCTGGCTGCCGAACCGCGTATAAGCCTGTACGGCAAGGAGTTCAACCGGATACTCGGAGGAGGCATAGTTCCCGGCTCGGTGATACTTATCGGGGGAGAGCCCGGAATAGGCAAGTCGACTCTGGCACTGCAGGTGGCCCTGCATACACCTTCGGTTAAGACCTTGTATATTTCCGGCGAGGAAAGCAGCAGGCAGATAAAACTCCGTTCCGACCGGGTCGGCTCAATGGGGGGTAACTGCTATATTCTCTGCGAAACCAACCTTGAGGCTATCTATACCCACCTGCATAAAGTCAAACCCCAGCTGGTTATCATCGATTCTGTCCAGACCCTTCAAACCGATAACATAGAATCGCCGGCCGGCAGTGTCTCCCAGATAAGGGAATGTGCCGGGGGACTGCTGCGGTATGCCAAGGAATCGTCGGTCCCGGTGCTGCTGATCGGTCATATCAACAAGGAGGGCGGACTGGCCGGGCCAAAGGTGCTTGAGCACATCGTCGATGTGGTGCTTCAGTTCGAGGGTGATCACAACCACCTGTACAGGGTGTTGCGCTCACTCAAGAACAGGTTCGGCTCAACAACTGAAATAGGCCTGTACGAAATGCAGGGTGACGGACTCAGGGAGGTGGACAACCCTTCAGAAATCCTGATCACCAATCATCAGGACAACATGAGCGGTGTGGCAATTTCAGCAATGGTTGACGGCATGCGTCCTTTCCTGGTGGAGATACAGGCCCTGGTCAGCTCGGCAGTATATGGCACCCCCCAGCGCTCCTCAACGGGCTTCGACCTTCGCAGGCTTAATATGCTGCTGGCTGTTCTTGAAAAAAGAGCAGGCTTCAGGCTGGCCTCAAAGGATGTTTTTTTGAATATTGCCGGGGGACTAAAGGTTACCGATCCTGCCACCGACCTTGCGGTTATCAGTGCAATCCTGTCATCCGAATCTGACCTGCCCGTGGCTCAGAATACCTGCTTCGCAGGGGAGGTGGGACTCTCGGGGGAGATAAGGCCTGTTGGCCGGTTGCAGCAGAGGATAAGCGAGGCAGAGAAAATGGGATTCGGGAACATCGTGATCTCGTCATTCAGTAAAAAGGAGGGCATCGGGAAAAACCCCGGCATCAGGATCCTGCGCGCCGGCAAAGTCGAGCAGCTTTCCCGGTTGCTCTTTAAAAATCAAACCCTGTAAGCTCATTAAAACCGGCCATCCGCGACAGCTGCCTCTAGTAGCTGAACTCATCGTACCGCCGGGTGGCGGGCTGGAGGCGGCCGCAATCGAGGTTAATGCTGAAGCCCTCGGGAGCCGCAAATCTCTCTTCGGGTGATATGCCCAGGGACTCGTCAGCATAGACCTTTTGCATGAACAGTCCCCAGACCGGCAATGCCATATTGGCACCCTGACCGTGAAACAATGTGTTAAAACGCACCCCCCTGTCCTCGCCTCCTGTCCATGCTCCGCCTACCAGCCGGGGAACAAGACCTGTGAACCATCCGTCGGAGAACCGCTGGGTGGTTCCGGTCTTGCCGCCCATTGGTCCGCGAAAAGCATACTTCCCCCTGAGACGGATGCCCGTCCCTTCATTTACAACTGCCTCCAGGAGATTAAGCATAAGGTAAGCCGCCTCCTCCGAAATGGCTTCCTCGATCCTCGGCTTGAATTCAGCAAGGAGGTTCCCGTGCCTGTCCTCTATCCTTGTTACCATGACCGGGGCATTGTATACACCCTTGTTTGCATAGGTGGAAAAGGCACTGACCATTTCGTAAAGTGATATGTCCGCTGTTCCCAGGAATATCGAAGGCACCGGATCAATGTAGCTGTGTATGCCCATCTTGCGTACTACCTCAATCACTGCGGGCGGATTGAATTGTTTCATGAGCCAGGCAGAAATATTATTGACCGAGTTGGATAATCCCCATTTAAGGGTTACCATGCGCCCGTCGTAATCGGTAGGGCCTGCATTTCTGGGTGTCCAGATGGAATCGTTCACTTCAAATGACTGCGGGACATTGGGAGCCATGGTACACGGCGAATAGCCCTCCTGCATGGCAAGGGTATAGAGGAAAGGCTTGAAGATAGAACCTACCTGGTTCTTCCCCTGCCTGACATGATCGTATTTAAAATGCTTGAAATCGGGTCCGCCCACATAAGCCTTTATGTGACCGCTCGAGGGTTCCATGGCCATAAATCCTGTACGCAGGAATCCCTTGTAATACCTAATGGAATCCATAGGAGTCATCAGGGTGTCAATTTCACCCTCCCATGAAAAAACGGTCATGCGGGCAGGGGTATTGAACACTTTCAGTATGGAATCGCGCGGTGCCCCGGCCCATCGCAGGTTGTCATACCGTTCAGAACTCCGCATTGATCTCTCCATATTCTGTTCAACCTGCTCAGCGGACAGGTCGTCTGAAAACGGGCTCCTCCGGTAATTCCGTTTTACACGGTCAAAATCCCTTTGCAGGTCCTTTCCCAGGTGCTCATTGACAGCTTCTTCGGCATATCTCTGCATGCGGGAATCGATTGTGGTGTGGATTCTGAGCCCGTCGCGGTAGATATTATAAGGGGAACCGTCGGGCTTGAAATTTTTGTTGACCCATCCGTAAAGCGGGTTTTCCGCCCATTCGGTTGAATCTTCCCGGTAACGCCAGTAACGAGAGTAGGACTCCCTCCTGGGCTCGGTTGCCCTGAGAATGAGCCGCAGCTGCTCGCGAAAGTGTGTGGCCGGCCCCACGTTATGGTCCTGGACCAGGTAATTGAGTTCTATGGGCAGGGATGATATGGAATCATACTGGCTCCCGGTAATAAAATCATACCTTCTCAGCTGCCTCAGAACCACATTCCTGCGGGCAATTGATCTGTCGTAATTCCTCACCGGGCTGAACCAGGTAGGGGCCTTTAGCAGTCCCACCAGCGTTGCGGCCTGTTCAATTGTAAGCGAGTCGGGAGTGGTGTTGAAAAATGTTCTGGATGCGGTTTTTATCCCCCATGAGTGGCTGCCGAAATCGACCGTATTGAGATACATCACGATTATCTCATCCTTTGTGTAGTTCCTTTCCAGCTTGACGGCCGTCACCCACTCCTTGAACTTGGTCAGGCCAAGATTTGCGTGCCGCAACATCCCGAACCGGTACACCGTGGTGTCACGCGGAAAAAGGTTCTTGGCCAGCTGCTGGGTAATGGTACTGCCGCCACCGGCGTTCTGCCTGAGCAAAATCGACTTCACAAATACGCGTGCCAGTCCGCGCGCATCAATGCCCGGATGGTTGTGAAAGCGTATATCTTCGGCAGCAAGCAATGCATTAACTATGTTGTCGGAAAGTTCATCGAACTCGGCATAGGTGCGGTTCTGGTCGTAATACTGACCAATCATCTCCCCGTCGGATGAAAACACCAGGGAAGAAAGGTTATTCTGCGGATTTTCAAGATCCTCAAAGCTGGGCATAAACCCCATCTTACCCGTTGATATCAGGGTGAACAGCACCGCCAGTATTAAAATGGGAACGATGAAAAGGCCCCAGAGGGTGGCCAGGATTATTACTCGCCTTTTATTTGTTTTACTTTTTTCCTTATCCATCGCTGCTAAACAAGTTGGCCCGGATGGCATAAACCATATGCCAGGGGCATTGTAATTGATTTTTTTTCTATAATTTTAAGAGGCAACACACAAACACCGGCACAAAAATAGTAAATTATATTAATTAAAATTTTGATGTTGCAATGTCAAATGCTTTACTTTGTGCATTTTTAAACTGATACCAAATCTGTAATAAAATGGCTGTCAATCTGGTTATAGTTGAATCACCGGCGAAAGCAAAAACCATAGAGAAATTCCTTGGTAACGATTTTACGGTTAAGTCTAGTTTCGGTCATATAAGAGATCTGTCCAAGAAGAATTTCGGCATAGATATAGATAACGGATACCTGCCCCAATACATTATATCGGATGACAAAAAGAAAGTGGTTGAAGATCTCCGGAAGTCTTCAAAAAAAGCCTCAACGGTATGGCTGGCCTCTGATGAGGACAGGGAAGGGGAGGCGATAGCGTGGCATCTGTATGATGTTCTTGAACTCAAGCCGGAAAAAGTCAGGCGCATAGTCTTTCACGAAATTACCAAAGAGGCAATTATGAAAGCTGTTGCCAATCCCCGGTCCATCAACATGGAACTGGTAAATGCACAGCAGGCCCGCAGGGTACTAGACCGGCTTGTGGGGTTTGAACTCTCGCCTGTGCTCTGGAAAAAAGTCAAACCCTCTCTTTCGGCCGGGAGGGTCCAGTCTGTGGCAGTGCGCCTTTTGGTTGAGCGCGAGAGGGAGATCCTTGCCTTTAAAAGCACCTCCTCTTTCAGGGTATTGGCAGAATTTGAAGTTACCGGCAATAATAATGTTAAGACAGGTTTCAGGGCTGAACTGTCAAAAAGGTTCCCCGACAGGGACAGTGCGATGGACTTTTTAAAAAAATGCAGGGGGGCCGTCTATGAAATTACCGATGTTAATACCAGGCCGTCAAAAAAATCACCCTCTGCCCCCTTTACCACCTCTACCCTGCAACAGGAAGCAGGCAGAAAACTCGGATTTTCAGTGGCCCAGACCATGGCTGTTGCCCAGAGGCTCTATGAATCGGGAAAGATAACCTATATGAGGACTGATTCACTGAACCTTTCTGCCTCTGCCGTATCGGCAGCGGCAAGTCTCATTAAATCGGAGTTTGGCGAAAAATACCTTAAGACCCGCACCTACAAAACCAAATCCAGGGGAGCCCAGGAAGCCCATGAAGCCATCCGGCCCACATATCTGGAAAACAGGGCCGAAGGCAGCAACAGCAATGAGCAGCGGCTGTATGAGCTTATATGGAAACGCACCCTGGCATCACAAATGAGTGATGCACTCCTGGAGAAGACCAGTGTAACAATAAACATATCCGGCGCAGAAGAACATTTCATTGCCACAGGAGAAGTGATGAAGTTTGAAGGATTCCTGAAGGTTTACATGGAATCGGACGATGAGGAACCGGAAGAACAGGTAAAAGACCTGCTGCCTCCACTTAAAAAAGGTGAGCAGCCCGCAGCCAGGAAAATAACAGCCACCGAGCGTTTCACCCACCATCCGCCAAGATATACCGAGGCAAGCCTGGTAAAAAAACTTGAAGAGCTGGGTATAGGCCGCCCTTCCACCTACGCTCCAACCATTTCAACTATACAGAACAGGGGTTATGTGGAAAAGGAGGACAGGCCCGGATCACCACGCCGGTTCAGTGTAATAGTGCTCGATAGCAAAAACGGCATAAAGGAGGAAACGCTGACCGAAATGGCAGGTTCGGAAAAGGCGAAATTATTTCCAAATGATATAGGCATAGTGGTCAACGATTTCCTGATGGATCATTTCAATGATATACTGGATTATAATTTCACAGCCAGGGTTGAAAAGGAATTCGATGACATAGCCGAGGGCAAGCTTTCCTGGCCCCGTATGATAGACAAATTCTACATCCCATTCCATAAAAAAGTAGAAGAAACCCTTGAACATTCCGAAAGAAACAAGGGAGAAAGGTTCCTTGGCGTTGATCCCGGGAGCGGAAAAAACATTTACGTGAGGATCGGCAGGTTCGGGCCTATGGCCCAGGCAGGTGAGCCGGATACAGAGGAGAAGCCCAGGTTTGCCTCCCTGCGTAAGGAGCAGCGCCTGGAGACAATCACCCTTGAGGAGGCGGTTGAGCTCTTCAAGCTGCCAAGAACCCTCGGCAAATACGAGGATAAGGATGTGGTGGCAGGAATTGGCCGGTTCGGCCCCTATATCCGGCACAACAGCAAGTTTGTGTCGATTAACCCCGATGTGGACAGCCCCTATTCCATTGAGCTGGATCGAGCCATCGAGCTGATTGAGGAAAAGCGACGGTCAGAAAGGGAGAAAGTGATCAGGGAATTTGATGACCCCGGAGATATGGCGGTTCTCAAGGGAAGGTGGGGGCCTTATATTTCATACCGGGGCAACAACTACAAAATACCAAAAACAGTTGATGCGGCCGGACTCTCCGCTGAAGAATGCCTGGAGATAATAAAAAACAGCAAGGATAAGCCAGCCAGGCGAAAACCAGCCGGCAGGAAAAAAACGAAAAAGAAATAGCCTGCCATGGAGATAAAAGACTATTTTGAACCGGTGTCTGAGGTGACCGGCTACCGGCTGGGAGAAAAAAACGCTTTTGGCTCAAGGGTGCACAAGCATCTGGCAGACAAGAAATTTCCCGACTGGAAAAAGGCCGATATCGCTGTCCTTGGGATTTCGGAATATCGCGGTGCCCATAAAAAAAACTGCCGTGATGCAGCAGACCAGGCAAGAAAATGCCTTTATCAGCTATCCCCGGCGGGCAGGAAAATGAAAATTGCCGACCTGGGCAACCTGAGAGAAGGAAAAACAACTGATGACAGCCTGGCTGCCCTGCGTGATATGGTATCGGTATTACTTGAAAACAAAACCATCCCCCTGATACTGGGAGGCACCAGGGATCTCACTCTCGGCCTTTTCAGGGCCTATGAGCAAAATAAAAGAAATGTCAGCCTGACGGCGGTAGACAGTCAGCCCGGAGTGGCAGCAAGTTACCGGGAAGATGTCAGGGGAAAGTCATACCTGAGCACCATAGTTTCTTCAAGGTCAAAATATCTTTTCAATTACACCAATATTGGCTACCAGTCCTATTTCGCCGGAGTTGATGAAACAAATCTGCTCGAAGACATGCTTTTCGACTTTTTCCGGCTTGGAATGGCCAGGGAGAACATCACTGAGATGGAACCGGTGATACGCGATACAGACCTTATTATGGTCAGCATGTCAGCTGTCAGGCAGTCTGATGCTCCTGCGGCAATTTTCCCCTCTCCCAATGGCTTCACCGGCGAAGAGGTATGCCAGCTGGCATGGTACGCAGGAAAAAGCGATAAGCTGAGCTGCATTGCCATATCTGACTGGTATGCCGGGTATGACCTCAGGGATCACACTGCACATCTCGCGGCCCATACCGCATGGTACTTTATTGATGGATTTTACAAAAGAAATGGGGAATATCCCTTCAACCGGGCCAAAGATTGCACCAAATACATTGTCAACCTTTCCGGTTCCGGGAATGATATTGCATTCTACAAAAGCAATAAAAGCCAGCGGTGGTGGATGGAAATTCCCTCTTCAAAGCTGCCCTCCGGCCTTATGGTGGCATGCTCCTACCAGGATTACCAAAGGGCTTGCAGACAAGAGGTTCCGGAAAGATGGTGGCAGAATTTCAAGAAAATAAATCACTAAATCGCTTGTCCGCTAAATGCCTGCTATACTGCTGCTTATGCTCTGCCCGAGATAATTTTTATTTTTTTTTCCGAAATAAGGAAACATTAACCCCTTGCTGTCAGTATAAATACCAACATATTAACGAAAAAGGGAAACTTTTATAACTTGTGGGGAATTGTTTTTTTTATTTACTTTACCGGTCACTATAAAAAAATCCACACAAATTAAGGGAGTTCCGGGTTAATATGAAAAGAATTTTATATGTGGTTTTTTTCACGTTGTATATGGCTACAGGTCAGGCACAACAGGATCCACAGTTCAGTCAAAGTATGTATAATATTATGATGTTCAATCCGGGATACGCAGGAAGTAAAAATGCAATCTGTGCCACAGCACTTAACCGCCAGCAATGGAGGGGTTTTGACGGGGCACCGGTGACTTCCGTATTTACGGTTAACTCACCATTCAGGCTTTTTGGCTCCGATCACGGTGCAGGGCTGCATATACTCAGTGACGATGTGGGATTTGAGAACAATTTGAGCATCAATTTATCATACGCTTACAGGATGGATGCAGGACCCGGAAAACTGGGCATAGGCCTGGGATTTGGCATGATCAATTCATCGCTCGATGCACAATGGTTCACTCCCGGGGGAAACCCCACCGGCGGGGGTGCGATTCCTTCAGGCAATGAAAGTGCCATGACCATGGATTTTTCTGCCGGCCTGTATTATTATACCGACGGGATGTATCTGGGATTTTCATCCACCCATATAAATGAATCAGCCATAGAATACAGTTCCACGGCAACTCCCTATCTCAACAGGCATTACTATCTTACGGCAGGTTACACGCTTAGTCTTCAAAATCCTGAATACAGTTTTCTGCCTGCACTTACGGTTCATTCAGACGGGGCAATGACCCAGTTCAACCTGGGCGGCATACTTGATTATAATAACAGGATCTGGGGAGGTCTTTCCTACCGGTTCGGGGCAGCGATAGTTGGCATCGCAGGATTTGAACTTTTCAACGGTATCAATATCGGTTATTCATACGATTTTTCAACCACCGCCATAAGCAGGCACAGTAAGGGAACACATGAATTTATGCTGAGATATTGTTTTGAACTGGGGGTTGACCGCAATCCACAAAAATACAGAAGTGTCAGAATATTATAGAAATAAACATTATTATTGCATTATACGCAGATGTACGAAAGCTATGAGACACCAGCATAATAAATAGTGGCGCAATACATTTTTAATTTAACACGGGGTGTTCCATGTGACCATAAACAAAAATTAATTACCACATGAATCCCCATGATACTAAAGAATCAAAAAATAATATGCATAGAACAGGGGGATCCATCGGATTTGAAATACTGAGTGACCTTATCATGATGTTGTAACACACTGTTAAATAATTTTGATAACTATATTTTATACAGATGAAAAGACTTATTTTTTTAGTACCACTTGCTGCAATTATCCTTTCAGGATGTGGCAGAGCCCCGAGCGGAGAGCTCACAGGGGTCCAGGGGAGGAAGAAGTGGCACGAACCTGATCCCTACGGCATGGTTTTTATCCCACAGGGCAGTTTTGTGATGGGCCCCAGTGATGAGGACGTGATGTTTGCCCAGAATGCATTTTCCAGGACAATGTCAGTCGACGCTTTCTGGATGGACGAAACGGAGATTACTAATAATAAGTACCGTCAGTTTGTTTACTATGTCAGGGATTCCATCATGAGAAGGATGCTGGCGGAACGGCTTGACGAATTCATTATCTCCGAGGACTCCTTTGACAGGCCGCTGGATGTGCCCCGTCTGAACTGGAATACACGCATAGATATGAGGGATGAGGAGATAAATGACATCCTCGAGGAGATGTACTATCCTGTCCACGAGCGTTTCTGGGGAAGGAAGGAACTGGACACCAGGAAGCTGAACTACGAATATTTCTGGGTGGACTACGAGCAGGCAGCCCGCAGGTCGAACCGGTGGAATTCTGAAACACAGCAATACGAAGGCACTGTATTCAACCAGCAGGGAGAAGAGGTGCCTATTGTAAACCGCTCCTCGTTCGTTCTCCGTGATGTAGTAAATGTATATCCCGACACCCTGGTCTGGATCCATGATTACACCTACTCCTACAATGAGCCAATGGCAAACATGTACTTCTGGCATCCGTCCTACGATGATTATCCTGTGGTTGGCGTCAGCTGGAAACAGGCTATGGCCTTCAGTATCTGGAGAACCAGCCACCTTAACGAACATCTTGCCAGAAGGGGACAGGGTTTTGTGCAGAATTACAGGCTGCCCCTTGAATCAGAGTGGGAATATGCGGCACGCGGGGGAATTCCTTTGTCAATGTACCCCTGGGGCGGACCCTACACGCGGAATATGGAAGGCTGCTTTCTTGCCAATTTCAAACCGATGCGCGGCAACTACACCGATGACGGATGGCTTTACACATCACCGGCTGCGTCTTATGAACCAAATGACTTTGGTTTGTATGATATGGCGGGCAATGTTGCAGAGTGGACTCAAAATGCCTTTGACGAATCCTTCTACACCTTCGCCCACGATATGAATCCAAATTACCAGTATAATGCACTGCCTGACGACCCTCCCGCGCTAAAAAGAAAGGTAGTAAGGGGAGGCTCATGGAAGGATATTGCATACTACCTTCAGGTGAGCACACGAACCTACGAATATCAGGATACGGCCAAGTCATATGTAGGATTCAGGAATGTGCGTTCATATCTGGGTCACAGCAGGTAATAATATTTTTTCAAAAGACATACGCTGCGTTTAAGAATGACCGTTATAATTATTTAATTAACGAATTTTAACATAAGGAGCGCCAGCGAATCATTGAGCCATGCCTGCCGGACACAAAAGCTTCGGCTTCAGCAATAAGGACGACCAGTAACCATTGACTATAGTATTAATTAAAAAAAATATAACAATATGAAATTTTCAGAACTACTTCATAGCTCCGGCTGGAAAAATTTCATGGCCAAAATGTACGGTATCGGTGCCTCCATCGTGATAATGGGCGCCCTGTTCAAGATCCAGCACTGGCCAGGTGCAGGAATAATGCTAACCGTGGGACTCAGTGTTGAGGCGCTGATATTCTTCTTTTCAGCCTTTGAGCCCCTCCACGAAGAACTGGACTGGACACTGGTATACCCGGAACTGGCAGGAATGCATGAAGACCCTGATGACATGAGTGCTATCCGTCAAAACAACAGGTCACTGCCCGTCGAGAATTATTCCGGAGGAGGCGGAGGCGGGGGCAGCACCGCTGCACTGGCAAAATTTGACCGGATGATTGAAAATGCCGAGATCAGTCCCGATCTTTTTGAGCGGCTGGGCCAGGGCCTGAAAAACCTTAACCTGACCACATCGAAACTGGCCGACATTTCCGATGCCACACTGGCAACAAACGAATATGTTTCAAATATCAGGAATGCCGCCCTTTCGGTCAATTCCCTCAATGAGTCGTTCGAGAATTCGTCTGTCAACCTCCGGGGCAATGTGGAGGTCCTTTCAGATTCCTTCCGGAAAAATTCAGAAGTTATTGACAATTCGACCAGCCAGCTTGCTGATTCCTATAATAAACTGGGAGAATCCATCGGCCTGGATAATTCAGTCATTACAGAGGGCAACAGGAATGTGGGCGAAAAACTGGGCGCCATCAACAAGAACCTTTCTGCCCTGAATGCAGTATACGAACTGCAGCTTCAGAACAACAATGATCACCTGAAAGGGACACAAGCCCTGTACAGTGATTTCAATAAGATCAGCACCAACCTGAAGTCCTCCGTCGAGGAGACAGAGAAATACAAGCAGGAAATAAGCAAACTTGGTCAAAACCTTTCCGAACTGAATTCAATTTATGGCACCATGCTTTCCGCTATGAATGTTGTTAGTCGGAAAAGATAGTTCACAAACCAAATTATCCCCATTATTATGGCTGGCGGAAAAGAAACCCCGAGACAAAAACTGATAGGTATGATGTACCTTGTGCTGATGGCAATGCTGGCACTAAACGTATCAGTAACAGTTCTGGATGCCTTTGTTGTAGTAGACGAAGGGCTTACCAAAACTACTCATAATTTTTCCCAACAAAACGATGCAACCTACCGTGAATTTGCGCAGCGGTTTGCCGAAAACCCGGTAAGGGTGAGGCCCTGGAAAGACAAGGCAGATGAGGTCAGGGCCAAATCGGACTCGCTGTTCAATTATATCCAGGAGCTCAAGCAACAGATAGTAATTACTGCAGATGGTGAAGGCACTGATGCCATCGCCCCGGACGGAAGAATTATAGGAGAAAACATCAGGGCCAAGGAAAGCACCAATCCCCCCGCCCAGGTCATGCTGGCAGAAAGAAATCCAAAAGCCACGGAGCTCAAAAATTCCATTGATGAATACAGGCAGTTTCTTCTCAGCCTGGTGGACGAAAGGGACGAAGGCATCAGGCAGTCGATCGAAACCAACCTTGATACATCAGACCCCCCTCCGAAAGACGGAGCTACAGTAAGCTGGGAAAGCCACCATTTCTATTACATGCCTATGATAGCATCAATTACCCTTATGTCGGGTATGCAGGCTGATGTAAGAAATGCCGAAGCTGATGTAATAACATATCTCATCAACCAGATCGATGCGGGCTCCTTTATGTTCAACGCCCTCGAAGCCACGGTGATACCACGCTCCAATTATGTTTTCAGGGGCAATGAATTCGAGGCCAGCGTTTTTATTGCTGCTTTTGACACCACCCAGGCTCCCGAGATACTTATCGGCCGGTATGAAAGTGTTGAGCGTGAAGACGGCACAATGGATTACCGTATGGTAGGCCGTGCCGACACACTGCCTGTTGTGCAGGGCAGGGGCATATTCAGGACCCGGCCCGCTACCACGGGTTACCATAACTGGGGTGGACTGATCAGGCTGCGTGCCCCTGACGGCTCTTTTATAAACCGGCCTTTCGGGAGTGAGTACCAGGTGGCCGAACCCAATCTGGTTGTGGCCCCGACCAAAATGAACGTTTTTTACAGCGGAATAGACAATCCCGTAGAGATATCGGTTCCCGGACTGGCAGCCGACCAGATCAATGCATCTGCAACCAATGCCTCCATAAGAAGGATTTCGGGAAGCAATTATGTTGTTGTACCACGAACAACGGGACAGTCGGTAATTACGGTCACGGCAAATATTGACGGCGTTACCCGCAACATGGGGTCAAGCCAGTTCAGGGTAAGGGCCGTTCCTGACCCTGTTGCCACGGTTGCCGGCCGCAAGGGCGGCAATATAGCCAGGAACGTTCTTCTGGCACAGACCGGTGTCCTTGCTGAAATGGAAAACTTTGACTTCGATCTTACTTTCACCGTAACCGGCTTCACGGTATCATCAACCCAGCGCGGCTTTGTAGTGGATCACCGATCCAGCAGCAACCGGATGACAGATGCACAAAGGGAAATTATACGTCAGGCAGGCAGAAATGACAGGATATACTTTGAGGATATTATCGCGGTAAGCCCCACAGGTGATGAGCGCAGGCTTCCCACGGTGAGCTTCAGAATAGATTAATCGCTTTACATTATATATTAAACTTATACACCCGGATATGAAGAATTTAGCCATTGTACTTTTTATTGGAGCAGGACTGTTCCTTACAGGAAACCCTGAAATAATGTCTCAGGACCTTACAACCGGCAGCATCTATGAAAAGGAAAACGTGCCCTACAGAAAGCCCGTTCCCCTTCCCTATCTTCGTGAATCAGATATACCATGGTCAAAGAGGATATGGAGAATGGTTGATCTGAGAGAAAAAATGAATCATCCCCTTTACTTTCCCACAACACCTTTCGGATCGAGGATGAGCCTTATTGATGTGCTTTACAGCGCCCTTGAAAAAGGCGAAATCCAGGTTTACCAGGATGAGCAGTTCCGGACTGTCCTTGATTTGGAAACCGTGCAGAACAATCTTGGCGCTGAAGGCTCGACGCAAACGGTGGTTGATGTAGATACCCAGCTGGAAACCGTTGTGGCAATAGAAGGGGAAGTCCGCACGCACGAAGTCATGGAATATCTCATACTCGAGGAATGGTATTTCGACAGGCAGCACTCCAGATTCGGTTCAAGAATTATTGGTTTTGCTCCCATCAGGGTTTACCAGAGAAGGGATGAACTTGGAAATGAAACCGAAGAAAGGCTCAAGCGCCAGGTTTTCTGGGTATACTATCCCCACATAAGGGATGTCCTTGCGCGCCACGAGGCATTCACAACGAATAACGACCTCTCAAACCTGTCATTCGATGACCTGTTTTTGCAAAGGCGTTTTTCAGGATACATTTACCGCGAATCAAATGTATATGATAACAGGGCAATCATGGATTATGCCCTTGGGCAGGATGCGCTATACGAATCGGAAAGGATCCATAATGCCATATTTGATTTTGAGCAGGATCTGTGGGAATATTAATTTTCATTCCTTGTCTTCCGTTTAAAAAAACCGGGACTCTTCCCGGTTTTTTTATTATTCCGGTCCTGCGGAAGGAGGCTAAATATATTTCTCCCCCTTTGCTATTTTAACATCATTGACAAACTGCTTGATCCTCTGCTCGTCTTCTTTTTTGCAAACAAGCAGAATATCAGCTGATTCAACCACAATATAACCATCGAGCCCCTGCAGGACCACAATTTTATCGTCAGGGACGTTTATTATTGAATCCTTTACATTATAGGAAAACACATTCCCGCCCCTGACCATGTTGCCCTTCTTGTCCCTGTCTGAGTGGTCGTACAGGGAGCCCCAGCTCCCCAGGTCCGACCACCCGAAATCTGAAAAGAATACATATACATCGTCAGCCTTCTCCATTATCCCGTAATCGACCGATATGTTCTTGCAGGTTGCATAAACGCCCGTAATGAAGTCCATTTCTTCAGTTGTATTATAAACCTCCGGTCTCGAAGCAAAAAGTGAGTCAACATCGGGCAGGTATTGTTTAAAGGCAGTCATTATTGCCTCAAGCGACCAGATGAAAATACCCGAATTCCAGTAAAACTCTCCACTTTCATAAAAGACTTTTGCCAGCGCTTTATCTGGCTTCTCGGTGAATGTCTTTACTTTTCTCATGTTATCGGGTTTGCCCGGCAATTTTTTAGTATTTGCCTGGATATAGCCGTACCCTGTTTCAGGCCTGTTGGGCTTGATGCCAAGGGTAAGCAACACTTTTTCCGATGTGGCAATCTCGAGTGCCTGTTTTATTTCATTAAGGAATACATCCTGTTTCAAAATCAGATGATCGGCCGGAGTGACAACGAAAACAGCATCGGGGTTCTTCATCCTGATCCTGTAGTTGGCATAGGCAATGCAGGGTGCTGTGTTTTTTCGCATGGGTTCCATTAAAACCTGTGCCGGCGATATCCCGGGCAGTTGTTCAAACACCAGATCCCGGTAAAATGCACTTGTTACAATAATTATGTTCTCAGGCAGGATTATTTCCCGGAAACGGTCATAGGTCGCCTGAAGAAGTGTTCTTCCCGTGCCAAGGATATCAAGGAACTGTTTTGGTTTTGAAATCTTGCTGAGCGGCCAGAACCGGCTGCCTATTCCACCTGCCATTATAACACAATAATGATTTTCGTTCATGATAAATTTTTTAGGTTACCTCAAAGCGCACTGCAAAATTAACAAAAGCATTTTAATTAAGTTTAATTATTCCCTTGATGTTGACGGTGATTACGCGGGGTCTGCTATTATATCTGCAATTTGATCAAATAATTAGTATTTTTACAGAAATTGGAAAAACTATTAGTTATCACGGTTCCATTGAGAATCCGGGCAATTGTTTTTATAATTAATTTCTTCACTAAATGACCCTCCTTGAACATATAGGTCGTTATTCGCTGCTGGTCAAAAGGGCATTTGCCAGGCCTGAAAAGCATAAAATGTATTACATCCGCCTGATAAGGGAGATGGAGGCACTCGGCATCAACTCAGTGGGAATAGTAATAATAATATCATTCTTCATGGGGGCGGTAATAACGATCCAGACCGCCTATAATACAGAGAACCCCTTACTTCCCGCCTATCTCATCGGCCTGGCTGCACGCGATTCCATACTGCTGGAATTTTCCAGTACCATAGTTGCACTGATCCTTGCCGGCAAGGTAGGTTCCCGTATAGCATCGGAGATCGGAACAATGCGGGTTACCGAACAAATTGATGCACTGGAGATCATGGGGGTCAATTCGGCAGGGTATCTTATACTGCCCAAGATACTTGCGCTGGTAATGCTTGCGCCCTTTCTTTCCCTTATCAGTATGGTGGTGGGTATAACAGGAGGATGGATAGCGGGTGTTTCCGCCGGCGTTATTACCACGAACGAATATGTAACAGGAATACAGTTCGCATTTATTCCCTATTATATAACCTATTCGCTTATCAAGTCGGTAATTTTCGCCTTTATCATTACCTCGGTTTCATCCTACCATGGCTATTTCACTGCCGGTGGAGCACTTGAAGTGGGAAAGGCCAGCACCCTTGCCGTCGTGCACAGCAGCATAGTCATTCTTCTATTCAACCTTATCCTTACACAGCTTTTATTATCATGATCGAGGTTCGTAATATAAGCAAATCCTTTGACGGCGACCCGGTTCTCCGGGATATATCGATTTCCTTTGAGCAGGGGAAAACGAACCTTATCATCGGTAAAAGCGGATCGGGCAAAACTGTGCTGCTCAAATGCATAATCGGGCTTCATGAAGTGGACAACGGGGAGATTTTTTACAGCGGCGAAAGCTTCACTGCAATGAATGTGAAGGCAAAAAAAGAAATCAGGCAGAAATTCGGAATGCTTTTTCAGGGTGCAGCCCTTTTTGATTCGCTCAGCGTGGAAGAGAACGTCAGATTCAAGCTGGATATGTTCACGCGCATGAACCGGTTGGAAAAAAAGAAAAGGGTTGATTTTTGCCTTGAAAGGGTCAACCTGGGAAATAAAAACAGCCTTTACCCCGCCGAGCTGAGCGGGGGAATGAAAAAGCGTGTGGCCATAGCCCGCGCCATAGTCCTCAATCCCCGCTACCTTTTCTGCGATGAGCCCAATTCGGGACTTGACCCGCAGACTGCCATACTTATTGATCAGCTGATAAAGGATATCACAGAGGAATTCAATATGACAACCATTGTAAATACCCATGATATCAACTCGGTGATGGAAATAGGGGAAAAGGTCGTATTTATAGATAATGGTCAGAAATGGTGGGAAGGCACCAATATGGAAATTCTTAAAACGGAAAACCAGGAACTTAACGATTTCCTGTTTGCCAATAAAATGGTCAGGAGGCTCAAAGAAATAGACGATATATAAATCCGCTATTTATTTATTACTCTCTCAATCAGGTAAACATTACCAGAGCTAATCTGTTACATTATTGAAATCACCAATCTTTAATGAAATTTATCTGTTATGAGAGACAAAAAAATTATAACCATTTTTGGTTCAACCGGCACACAGGGCGGAAGCCTTGCACACGCCATTCTGTCCGATGCTCACAGTGAGTTTGCTGTACGCGCTGTTACAAGAGACCCTGACAGTGAAGGGGCAAAGCATCTGTCCGGGCTGGGAGCCGAACTGGTGCAGGCTGATATAGATAACCCCGGGGAGATCAGGAAAGCACTCGATGGTGCATATGGCGCCTACTTCGTTACATTCTTCTGGGCCCATTTTTCGCCGGAAAAAGAACTCCTGCAGGCGAAGAACTTTGCGGATGCTGCCAGTAAATCGGGCCTTCAGCATGCAATCTGGTCAACCCTGGAGGACACGCGTGAGTTTATCCCCCCCGGGGATGACAGCATTCCAACGCTGCAGGGCAGCTACAAGGTACCCCACTTTGATGCCAAAGGGGAAGCTGATAAATTTTTCACCAGCCTGAACGTCCCGGTCACCTTCCTCAGGATATCATTCTACTGGGAGAATTTCATCCATTTTGGCGCGGGGCCCAAGCGGGGGGATGATGGAAGGCTTTACCTCTCACTCCCGATGGGGGACACCAAAATGGCAGGAATTGCAGCTGAAGACATAGGTAAATGTGCCTACGGCATCTTCAAAAAAGGCAGTCCGCTGCATGGAAAAACAATAGGCATTGCCGGTGATAAGCTAACGGGCTATGAAATGGCTGAAGCTTTCTCCAGGGCACTGGGCGAAGAGGTGGTATACAATAAAATGAGTGCTGATGACTACAGGGGCCTGGGGTTCCCGGGAGCTGACGATATGGGTAATATGTTCCAGTTTTACCGCGATTATGAAATTGCCAACAAGGTGCGCGATGTAAATGTCTCAAGGGAATTGAATCCTGAGCTCAAGTCATTTCCCCAGTGGCTTGCATTCAATGCCAGGCAGATACCACTGGAGTGATTCCGGGGAGTCTGGAATTCAGTAAGCCCGGCAACTGCTGAGCGGGCCGTTTAGCAATGAGCTTTCTTTTGGCTGCCGGTGAAGGAAAGATAAGCTGCCTTTCCCAATGATATTGTTTTTTCTTTTCTAATAGCATATATTTATCCTGTTGTGAAAAATGGCTTCACGGCTGGTTAATTTGTAAAACATGAAAATTAAAAAACAAATCGCAGTATCAGTTCACCTGTTTCTTTTAACACTTGTATTAAATGCAGGGCTTACCCCCGTGAACCTTGTCTGTGAGAATATGCATAACCCTATGGCTGTGGATATTCTCAGGCCGCGCCTGTCATGGATAAACTCCCCGCCGGAAAATGGGCGCGGACAGGTTCAGACGGCATGGGAGATCAGGGTGGCGGGCACCATGGAAAAGCTGCAGGCCGGCAATGCCGATCTTTGGAACAGCGGAAAGGTGATCTCGGATGAATCGGTCAATATCGCCTATGACGGCAGGCCACTGTTATCTCGTCAGGACTGCTGGTGGCAGGTCCGGGTATGGGACAGGGAAGGCAGCGTTTCCCAATGGAGCGAGCCGGCTTTCTGGAGCATGGGCCTTCTTGATTCCAGCGAGTGGATAGCACAGTGGATCGGTGCCCCATGGCAGGATGATACACCATTGCCGCGACCCACCCGTCCGGGACGGAACTATTTTTATGACCCCCTCTCCCCTTCTGATGACCTGCCGCCGCCTGCCCCCTTGCTGCGAAAAAGCTTTGTAGCAGACAGGGAAATTGTGTCGGCACGTGCCTATGTTACCGGACTGGGGTTTTTCGAGTTCTACGTAAATGGCCTGAAGGCCGGTGATGACGTAATGGTTCCCAATGTCACCCTTTATAACAAACGTGATGATCTGGGGGAAATCGGGGTAATGATAGAAGACAACTTCAGGGAATACCGGGTAAAGTACCTTGCCTACGATATAACAGGCATGTTAAGCCAGGGGGAAAATGTGATCGGGGCGATGCTTGGAAACGGTTTTTACAACCCGGGCAATTACTGGTGCGGGGGTTATGGCACGCCGGGATTTATCGGTCAGATCTATGTAAGTTATGCCGACGGCAGCGAAGATATCATATTATCCGACAGAAGCTGGAAGGCGTCCAGGGGCCCGGTGGTAATGGACCTTGTCTTCGATGGTGAGCATTACGACGCACGCCTGGAACAACCAGGCTGGTCTGCACCGGGCTTTGACGATTCCTCCTGGGAAACAGTTGCTCCCAGGAAGGCGCCCACAGGAAAAATGAAGGCCCAGATGTCACCTGCCGACCGTGTTATGGAAATTTTACCCCCCGTGGAGATTGAGCGCTTAGGCCAGGGCCACTATAAAATTGATTTCGGCCAGGAGATATCAGGATGGGTACACCTGCAAAATATTTCCGGAGAGGCAGGCCACACGATTGAAATAGAATATATAGTTGAATCGATGATGGGGGATAATACCTATACCATGAAGGGAGACACCCTGGAATCTTATGCGGCACGTTTCACATGGTTTGTTTTCAGGGAGGTAGAGATAAAAAACTGGCCCGGAGAGTTGAGCGAAGATCAGATAAGGGCCGAGGCTGTTTATTCCAATGTAAAGACTACCGGTTCTTTCAGGAGCTCCAATCCCCTTTTCAATACCATAAATGATATCTGGTGGAGGACGCAGACTGATAATATGCACGGAGGCATAGTGAGCGATTGCCCGCACCGTGAACGTAACCCTTACAATGGTGACGGGCAGGCAGCCTGCATAACCGTTATGCATAATTTCGATGCCAGGGCCTTTTATACAAAATGGATCAGGGATATGCTGGGTTCACAGAATCCGCAAAACGGCTACGTTCCCAACTGTTCCCCCTGGCAGCCCGGTTGCGGCGGAGGACCGGCCTGGGGTGCCGCAATGGTTATAATGCCATGGGAATATTATGTCCATTATGGCGATATTGACATGCTGAGAAACAATTTCACGGCGATGAAGGGTTATGTTGACTATATGCTTTCATGGACCGGTTCGGATGGTATAATGTATTCACAGGCACCCGACGTGAACAATCCCAACCAGTGGATAAATCTCGGCGACTGGGTGGCGCCCGGCGAGCTGCCGCCTGCCGATATGGTTCACACCTTCTATCTCTGGCGCTGTGCTGATTTTACCGCAAAGGCAGCCGGAGCGCTTGGCAGGAATGACGTGGGCCGGAAATACGAGGAGCTGGCCCTGAGTACCAAAGAGGCCTTTCAGAAGAAGTTTTATGACAGCACCAGGGGAACATACGGGCCGTACGGTGGCAATATCTTTGCACTGAAAATAGGTGTCCCGTCCCAACAGCATGAGAGGGTGGTATCTGCCCTCAGGGCAGACATCATAGAAAACGGGGGTCATCTGGATACCGGGATCTTCGGCACCCAGTTCTTCTTTGAAGTGCTGACAGAAAACGGCCTTCATGAACTCGCATATGAGGTAATGAACAAAAGGACTTTCCCGAGTTATGGCTGGTGGATAGAACAGGGGGCAACCACGATGTGGGAACAATGGGACGGTAATAATTCACGAAACCATCCCATGTTCGGAGGAGGTATTGTATGGTTTTACCGCAAACTTGCCGGCATGAATGCAGATCCGCAGCAGCCCGGCTACCGGCATATTATATTCCGTCCGCACCCTGCCGGTGATCTTACTTTTGCCTCGTACTCCAACCTCACTCCCTACGGTACCGCTGGTATTGAGTGGGAAAAGAAGGACGCTAAATTCCACATGGAGATTACTGTGCCGGTGGGCAGTACCGCAACGGTTTACGTTCCTGTTACCAGGGAGGGAACTGCCAGGGAGAGCAGGCTGGCGGTAACCAGCTCGGAAGATATCCGGTTCGTTGGAAGAGAAGGTGAATTTGCAGTTTTCACCGTTAAATCAGGAAATTACAGCTTTACAGCAAACTGACAATCATTAACCGCCTGCAAAGCTCCCGCCCGTGAACGCGCAGGCTTCCTATTTATCTTTATCCATGAAAAGGGCACGGAACACGAGAGCTATACCCCCGATTGCTGCCAGCAAAAAAAACAAGATAGCAAGTCCCGGGTAACCGAATATCTGAAAAGCTGTCTCTATGCGCATCAGCAGTGCCGCACCCACTATCAGTGCAGCCAGGATAAGCCCGGTTGTCAGCCGGTTGGCCGCTTCCTGGAGGCCGGATATAAAATATTTTTCATCTATCACTTTTACCCGGATGGTAAACTTGTTTTTGGCGAGCGAACCCATAATTTGGTTTACCCTCCCCGGTAAATTTTCAATAAAACTCTTGGCATCAAGCAAAGTATCATAAAAACTCCCCGGTTTCAAACTCTCCCGGATTTTCTTCTGCATAAGGTCCACTGCATTTTTGCGCAGTGAGGCATTGGGATCGAATTCAGGATCCAGTTTCCGGCCCACCCTGTCCAGATTTAAAAGTGCCTTGCCCAGCATTACCATTTCATTGGGAAGACGGATGCCATTATCGGCGGAAATTCTGGTAAGGAATTATAATGCGCCTGAAGTCTTTCAGGTTATTGGCCAGACTGGTGAGATTACGGGCTTCCTGCAAGTAATCCAGCTCCTGGACCATTGCCTTGCGGAACTCTTCCAGCGTGGCCTGCAACATTAGCTGCTTGCCGAACCTGGTATTGTTTTCAAGGAATTCTGCAATTCCCCTGAAGGCGTCGAGGTCCTGGAAAATTTTCTCCCGGATATCAGGCCGTTGTATTTTTACTGCAACAGGTTTCCCGCCCCGCAGCCTGGCGAAATGTACCTGCCCGATTGAAGCGGATGCCAGGGGGGTAGTCTCAAAATGATCGAATGCCTTGGAAATGCGTGTTCCAAGTTCAGAAGTTAAAATCCTTTCAATCTCTTTCTCCGGAATCGGTTCAACAGAATCCTGCAGTCGGGAAAGGGCATTTAAATACTGTGGTGGAAAAAAATCAGCGCGGGAGGAGAGGAACTGTCCAAGTTTTATATAGGTGGGACCCAGCCTCTCCAGATCATAAGGCAGATCTTCCGCTTTTGAATCTTTCCCGTTTTCCTGTTTCACATCCGGACCCGGCATATCCATTTGCTTCACAAGATCAGACCGGCCATATTTTATAAGAAGACCTGCCAGATCCTTATATCGTTTTAAGTGCTGAGCCTGTTGCTTGAAACCCATAGTTTTATTTTGACCGTAAATACCCCGGCATTTTTGATTTTCAGGCGATAAATAACAGGTATGATTCGGGTGCCTGCAATTAAAAATTCTGAAAAAATTCCCCTTTCAGCTCCAGCCCCAAATCCCGTGAAAAAAATACCCATCATTGGCCCGTTTTTCCACACTTATTACCCGGTCATTTGACGCACCCGGGATATAATTAAAGCATGATGTGCCGGGTACACCAATTAATCGGATAAAGCCCTTACCAGGTCATGTTTATCCATCTTCGATCTGCCTTTGACATTTTTTTTCTTTGCCAGTTTATACAGGGAACTCCTGCTCATTGATTCCAGTTCTTTTCGTTCCTGTGTTTTGGTTATTTTGTTTATCATATGGTACCGGAGCTTTATTTCGCTGATGGTATAATTTGTTTTTATCAGCTTTACCCGGGGCTGGCTATCGGAAGGAAGATTCCTGGGTAGTATCCATTCCCTGAATTTACCCGTACTTTCCTCCAGCATCAGATGGGGCAAATCCCTGAAATCGGGGTCATCATTAAACAGCACCAGGTAGTATTTGCCCTGGTTCATGGTTTTTTCCTTTTCATGATGGCTGTTGCTTCTAACGATGATATCGCCCCGCTGTCCTTTGGCAAGTGCAAACCATGATGACTGGTCCAGCGAGAGAATTTCGTTTTTTTTGGTGGTTAAAAACAGCTCATAACTGCCTTTCATTTTTACCTGGTTTTTCATAACCCTTGATTTTTCTAGGTTTAGCCCGTCAATAAGTAAATTTCCCGGAAACACCTCCTGTGGATGCATTTTCGCATGCCCCGGTTATGCAGTCAGGCCCAATATTATATCCGGTTTTTTTAAACCAGTCAAAATCCGTTCCATCTTCCTAATTTACCGGCTGGTACCGGTTCGCCTGTTTTGGAAATAACCTAAACTGGAATACAACTTGTACCTGGTTAAAAGAAAACAAAAACATCCGGGAATTGTGGAAAAATATCTGAATATTGAAAACAGCAGCATCCCGCTTCTTGGCCTTGGCACATGGGAGCTGACCGGCCAGGAATGCATTGATACAGTTGAGGCGGCTATCCACCTGGGATACAGGCATCTGGATACCGCACATATATATAATAATGAAGAACAGGTGGGTCAGGGGGTAAAGCAAAGCAATGCTGACAGGCAGGAACTTTTCATCACCACCAAAGTCAGCACCCATAACCTGGATCCGGATTCCCTGGTCAGGTCAACAGAAAACAGCCTTGTTAAGATGAAAACCGATTATATCGACCTTCTCCTTATCCACTGGCCGACACCTGACATGGAGCTTGAAGCAACCCTGTCGGCCATGTTCTGGCTTAAGGAGAGGAAGAGGATCAGGCATTTAGGGGTAAGCAACTTCAGCCCGGTCCTTTTCAGGGAGGCGATCGGGCTGGGGCCGGTCATCTGCAACCAGGTAGAATTTTCACCCTACATCAAGCAGTATGACAACCTGGCCGTGGCAAAAGAATCGGAACTGATGATCACCGCATTCAGCCCTCTTGGCAAGGGAAAGGTAAGCCAGGACAAACTGTTGCAGGAAATCGGTAAGCGATACGAAAAATCGGCCGCCCAGGTGGCATTACGCTGGTTACTGCAGCATGGCAATGTTTCGGTAATACCCAAGGCCTCGGGAATACAACACCTGAAAGAAAATATGGAAATTTTTGATTTTGAGCTCAGCAGGGAAGACATGGAAAAAATAGCCGGCATCTGACATGGCCATTACCGGTAATACTGATCATAATGTCGGTTCTTCATCCTGTTGCCAGGGCTTCTCATTCACGCTGATCCCGGCGGTCCCCTGATTTCATTTTGACCGGCAGGTGGTGGCGGTGTTTTGCAAACAATGTGTACAAATAATCCCTGAATTTTTTAGGCAGGATACTAAAACACGAGAGCAACGGGAATAATCCGCTCATTCTCCTTGATATCCTGAACACTGCATCCGACTTGAGGTAGGCCCGGCCATTCTCAATGAATACCAGCGATTCGTTATAATCATCGGGCAAATTGTATTCCCTGAGATATTTTTTTCCTTCATCCGAAAACAGTGACCTGAAAAGCACCTTTTCGTTTTTCCCCAGATGCTTCCTGATAAACCGGACCGACCTGTTGCATACTGCACATTCACTGTCGGCAAGTAATACCGGTATATTTTTTACCATGAGAATAGAATTATCATATCATTAAGCAGCAAAAAACGTTCCCCGGGAGGATTTCAGGCTGCAGGCGGCTACCGGGCAACCGGTCAGATGCTGCCTGGTACCGGCAGAGGCAGGCCGTAATAACCGAATACTAAGATAGCAAAACAAAATGAAACTTTATTACCCCTTGAGTTACAGGGGGGATACTCTTTTTCTCCTCATTCCAACCCTCCCGCGCATTCCTGTCCTGCCAGGAAGCCTGTGGAAAAGGCAATCTGCAGGTTGAATCCGCCGGTATTGCCGTCCAGGTCAATGACCTCACCGGCAAAATAGAGATTCCTGGAAAGCTTTGACTCCATGGTCCTTGAGTTTATCTCTGAGGTGCTGACCCCTCCTGCCGTGATTATGGCCTCGCCGTATCCCGGATGCCCCGTAACGGCAAACCTGAAATCCTTCATCAGATGAAGGATCTTCCTGCGTTCACCGGCACCCAGCTGGTGACAAGGTTTTTTGCCGTCAATTTCAAGGATTTCCAGGAACACGGGTATAAGCTTTGATGGGAGCCATAGCCGGAAAATATTTTCAGCCTGCTTTTTCCCATGTGCGTCCAGATCGCGCAGAAGCCTGATATCTAGCTTTTTAGCGTCAAGAGCCGGCTTCATGTCTATGCCAATCTCCACCCTGCTGCCGGCGGAAAGGGCTTCAACCACCTGCCTGCTTAGAGTCAGTATAACGGGCCCGCTGAGACCGTAGTGGGCAAACATCAATTCTCCAAATTCCTCCGCACACTTTCTGCCGTTAACCCACACCACGGCATTGATGTTCCTGAGGCCAAGGCCCTGCAGCCTCCCTGCAGTTTCGCCGCCGGTAACCAGCGGCACCAGTGCCGGCCTCACCTCGCTGACAGTATGACCAGCCTGCCTGGCGAGTTCATATCCGTCGCCGGTAGATCCGGTGGCAGGGTAGGATTTGCCCCCGGTGCAGATGATAACAGCCCCGGAGCAGATATCCCGGCTTCCACTCAACGAGGTGATGCGGATCCCCGTAACCGAACCCTCCCTTGTCAATAATTCACCCGCCCTGGCCTGATAAATGATATCAATGTTTTTTTTCCCCATCCAGTCCATCAGCGCCTTGCGTACATCGGCCGACCTGTTGCTCACCGGAAAAACCCTGCTCCCCCTTTCGGTAGTTGTTTCAACTCCTCTGTCATGAAGTATTTTGAGAATATCACCGGTAAAGAAGGCGTTAAAGGCATGCTTGAGGAAGCGGGGGTTCGGGTAAATATTTTTATAATATACGGATACGGGGGCATCGTGGGTGATATTGCAACGACCCTTTCCGGTGATCAGAATTTTACGGCCTGCCTGGCGCATTTTCTCAACAAGCAGTACCCTGGCTCCAAGATGTGCGGCCCTGCCCGCGGCAATCAGTCCTGCAGCACCCGCCCCCACCACTATCACGTCATAGTTTTTTTTCATGCTGCAAATTATGGCCTGTTGCCGCCGGCATAATGCATGGCTGCCTTTACCCCGTCGGCAGCACTCGATATAATGCCCCCGGCATAGCCGCCTGCCTCGCCTATGACAAAAAGATTTTCAAAACCGCTGCACAAACCGCCGCTTTCCCTCATCACCTGGATGGGCGAGGATGTTTTACTCTCGAGTCCGATCAGGTTTCCCGTATCAAACCCTTTCATTTTCCTTGTAAAATCCACCAGCCCGGCCCGCAGTGCCACGGCTATGCTTTGAGGCAGGAGTTCCCATAGCCTGGCTGGCTTCACCCCCAGGGGGTAGCTGCTTTTCAGGGAAGTTTCCCGTAGCGAGGAGTCAATAAAATCCCTTATGGTGCATGCAGGCGCATCATACCCCCCCGAAAACAGGTAGAATTGCTGTTCCAGCTGCTCCAGGCAATCGAGGGCCTCGAGGGCGGAAACCTCCTTCCCCGCCAGATCACCGGGATGTATGCCTGCCACGCATCCGGCATTGGCATACAGGCCGTCCCTTTTGAAATGGCTCATCCCGTTTACCAGGCTGGTTTTGGCGTATGCCATGGCAGGAACGACCATGCCTCCCGGGCACATGCAGAACGAATACACCTGGTGTTTACCATCACCCCCTGAGCTTATCCTGTACTCTGCAGCTTTGACACCGGGCAGCTCCGGGCGTCCCCATTGGATCCGGTTGATAACTTCCTGGTGATGTTCCATCCGGCTGCCTATGGCGAAATTTTTGGGGCGAAAGGCCACCCCCTTTTTTATAAGCATCCGGTAAGTTTCAAAGGCAGAATGACCGGGTGCAACAAAAAGTGCATCGGCCCTCAGGGGCCCGGCAGACGTCAGTGCTTCAGTGACCCTGCCGCTGCTTACCTTTATGTCTTCCAGCATGGTTTCAAAAAGCATTCTGCCGCCAAGCTGCTGGTATTGGTGACGCAGGTTTTTTACTATCTTTTTAAGGTTATCGGTGCCAAGGTGAGGATGTGCCATCCAGGAAATTTCTTCGGGGGCGCCTGCCTCAATATAGCTTTGAAGGATGAACTCCCGTTCCCTGGTAATGCGTTTGGAGCGTGAGGTAAGCTTGCCATCGGAAAAAGTGCCGGCACCACCCTCTCCGAAGGCATAGTTGTTTTGCGGATCGAATACACCATCGCGCTCGAATCTGAGTATGGAACTGTTTCTTTTATCTACTTCTGATCCGCGGTCGATCAGCGTGGTGCTAAAGCCTGCCTTCTGCAGCAGCAGGGCACAGAAAAACCCGGCAGGTCCGCTGCCGGTTACAACCACCTCCTCATTGCGTTTCGTCAGGGGAATCTGCAGTTTCTCAGTCCGTGGTTCCCGGGGGCCCGTAATTTCTTCAGAGGAAACGCCGATACGCATCAGCCAGTGAATATCACTCCTTTTGCGCGCATCCAGGCTTTTTACTTCGATCTGCCAGCTGAATTCACTGATCTGAAGATTTCCGCAGATAAGCTTCCTGAGAAGATCATCATCGTAAAGCGTTGGAACTTTTAGTGTAATTTGTTTGTATCCCATCTGCAGAAGTTAGTGACCGGGTAAGAGGAAGCCGGCGGCTGGGTTATGAAATGACAAAACCGCGGATGTATCAGGCTTAATATCCAAAGGAGCGTCCCCGGGCTTTTTCCACTACAAGCCTGAATGCCTGAACATTGTTCACCGCCGGAGCATTGTATTTGTAATCCCCCCTGCCGGTATATTTTTTCATGATGATATTAAGGGCACTGACCTTCTCATCATATTCGACTATCATCTCGATCCTCCCGTGCAACAGCACTGAACGATATTTCATAAAATAGCTGCAGGCAACATTTTCATGCCTGCCCCGTAATTCGTGATCTGTGCTGAATGCAGCACATGCACGGTTGTTGCCTGCCAGCACGCTGAACTTTTTCCCTCCCGGCCCTGCGTGCAGGTACAGGATGCCATCATGGTAGCCGAAATTAAATGGCAGCACATAGGGGATCCCTTCACCTTCCACCATACCCAGGTAACAGACATCGCATTTTGCAATAATTGCCTCGATTTCTTCCTTTTTGAGATCAGTATTGGCCTGCATAATAAATGTATTAATATATTTTTGTCCTTGCGCCGGCATGAGTGCCTGTTTCCGACGGCTCTTCCGGGTATCCCGTGATTTCCTTCCTGAATTCCCGCCATAAGATCCCTCCGGATAATGCCAGGAGCAGCAGTGAACTGAATAGCGATATCCATTCCCCGGTATAGTAACCGCGGGGC
This sequence comes from Bacteroidales bacterium, assembly GCA_007135095.1. GTDB lineage: Bacteria > Bacteroidota > Bacteroidia > Bacteroidales > PUMT01 > PXAP01. The sequence goes on from SLJO01000067.1 coordinate 112,402, forward strand.
CTGAACCTGAATTCTATCTCATGTTCACCCGGCGGTACTTTCATTGCCCGCAGTATGTAATTCACCCTGAAATGACCGGCAGGTTCACCATTTATATATGATCGCCATCCGGCATCATAGTATACCTCTGAAAAGACTGCAATTCTTTCGCTTTCGGCTAATGCCCTGTACTCAAGGCGGTTTGGGTGGTAGCCGACAAGCTCGATATACTCCTCCTGTTCCCCCTCACTGACGCCCGCCCCACTCCTTTCCTGGATAACCTCTCCATTATTTTCCGGCAATGAACCTGTATCGGTGCGGGCACCGGTGCCGGCAGCCGCCCCTGTTATCCTGATACCCTCTGTGCCGGTGACAAATTCTTCAAACCGCCTGTCGGCAATGGCTTCCGTTGCGGGCATAAAATCATTCAGTGCCTCAATCTCCTCGTCGGGAGAATCTACAAGGCGCACACTTTCAACAAACCAGGCATTGCCGAGAGCACGCGGGTTTTTTAAAGCCTGTGGCTGACCATCAGTCCCCGGACGTATAAAATATTTGGTGTTAAGCATATTCAGCACATCCATATTGTTGTGTCTCAAATGATGGTCTATCAAATCCTGATAGCGCCCCATTTTGGCCCCGTGGTAACCGCCTATGGATTTATGGTGAAAGGAGGTGATCGCTTCATTGAAGGGGCTGCGGGTGGTATTGTAAACACGGTAATGAGGATCTTCATCCTGCAGGATAACGGCATCGGCTTCTGTCATCAGGAATGGCTGGTTAAGTTCCCGCCGGGTAACAAAATCATCATTATTCAGGAACCTCCTGTTGACGGGCCACAAATCAAAAAGAAATAGAACTGCAATGGAGGCAATAAGCCACTTTGAAGGCAGTTTACCGATAAGAAACAGGTACAGCAGACCCCCGCTGAGCGACACAAAGATAAACGACCGGAAGGCATCGGAACGTAAAAGCCGCATGCGGTCTCTTTGAAGGGCATCAACCAGGAAATCAGGCCAGCCCATGGCCAACAGCTGCTGGTCGATATCGGCCGTAAAATCGAAAAACATGCCTGGCAGCAGCGCAAAGAATAAAGTAACGCCTCCGGCAAGATAGAATGTTTTCTTGAGTGAATCCCGCAACTTCGGTGAAGGCCCCCTGACAAGAACTTCCCTTATCCCAAGCAGGGCAAGCAGCGGTATGGTCAGCTGCGCTATAACCAGGATCATTGAAACGGTGCGGAACCTGTTATAACCGGGGAAATAATCGATGAAGAGCTCGGAGAGGAACAAAAAATGATTGCCCCAGGCCAGCATGACCGAAAGCAGTGTGGCGGTGAGCAGCCACCATTTATAGCGTCCCCCGAGGATAAAAAGTGCCAGAAGAAAAAAGAAAATAACAGATGCCCCTATATAAACGGGGCCAGCAGTAAACCTTTGCGGACCCCAGTATGCCGGCATTCCCGATACAATGTCCCGTGCCCCGGGCACTCCCTGTTCATTAAGTGCCTCATATACCTCTGAGCCTGTTCCCAAATCGTAATTGGATGCACCTCCCTTAAAGTCGGGTATTATCAGGTTCATCGTTTCAGCAATGCCATAGCTGTAATCGTCGAGGATATAATCCTTGTCCAGTCCGCCGGTCCGGACCTCCTGCCTGTCGGTAAGCTCCGAGGGGCCGCGCATCGAATACCTGCCATATTCCCAGATAAGGTACAGGTTGGTAAAGTTTGCTCCTGTGGCAAGAACAACAGGAATGAACAGTATGGCGAGTCTCTTGAAAAACAGCGGCAGAAGCTTTTGCCTGAAGGAATAAACCAGCTCATAAATACCATACACGATCACGATAAGCAGGGTATAATAAGTGATCTGTAAGTGGTTGGCATATATCTGGAGGGCCAGGAAGAGCCCGGTCAGGACACATCCCAGCAGCACCTTCCCCCGGAAGGTCAGGAATATGCCGGCAATCAGGGGGGCCATGTAAGCCATGGCATGTGATTTTGTATTATGGCCGGCCGCCCCGATAATAAAAAAATAGGTTGACAGGCCGAATGCAAGGGCCCCCGCAATGCTGAGCCATGGATTAACCCTGAAAGCAAGCAGGAGGATATAGAAACCAAGAAGACTTAAAAAAAGAAATTTCGCCGGACGGGGCAACCCGAGTGATAATAATGAATCGGCATACCTTACCAGGTTGAAAGGGTACTGCATGGATATAAGATAGGCCGGCATGCCGGCAAACATTGAGTTTGTCCACAATATTTCCTCCCCGGTTTTCTCCCTGTATTCGGTAATTTCCCGGGCCATGCCGCGATACTGGATAATATCAGGCTGTTCAACCTGTTTTCCTTCGATCACAGGATGAAAATATGCCAGGGTAAGGGCAAGGAACAGTAACAACGCAACCAGATGTGGAACAGACTTCCGGAAAACTGTCTTTAACATTATTTTTGTGTTTTTAAGAATTAACGGGCTCCCCCCCGTCCTGCGCCTTAAATAAGGGCTGGCTCATCAATCCTCCTCATCGAGTTCCTCATAATCGATGTATTCGCCGTTTTCCGGGTTAATTCGCTTTCCGGGCCCGGGTTTGTAGCGTATGGTAATCTCTCCTTCGCTGTCCTTCTTCCTTTTTTCCCGCATCTGCCTTTCATAATCTCTTTTAACCCGGTTGGACATCCGGTGAAATAAAAGCCTTACCACGAATGGAAGCACATATCTGGTAAACAGACTGATAAGAAAATATACCAGAAAAAATATTATTGCAAAACGTATTAAGCCCACTATAGTTATTTTTAAACCCCGCAAAGGTAATAATATTTTGTGCATTCATGAAACCCCGTCAGCCGTTGGCGAATATAAACCCCCATGGTGAACTTTTCACCACCCGGCTACCTGCCATGCACGGCAAACACAAACCATGGAGGCTCCATAACCCCCATCAGCCGCTGGCAGACAAAACAAAATGAAATTTCCATCAGCAAAATAAAGCTGAGTCATCAAGCAGGCATGGATAATCGATACAGGGTCAACAAAGACGGAGGAACCGGGTAACCCCCCGGAGCTAAAGGGCCAAAACACGCTTAACGAATCAGCATCTCCGAAAAAAGCGGCCGGCTTTAATCGTCTCCCTGGCCAAAAGCAAGGTTGATGCCCAACCAGACATTGACATTCCTTTTGCGGTGGGGTACGATGGTGGAGAGGATGTTATCACTTACCATGTAAAAATTAAACGCCCTTCTCCTCACCGAAAAGCCCATTCCGAGATTGTTAAAATGGTTATTCATCAGCGAGTAGGAAACAGAGGCAGAAAGCCAGTGATTGATATCAGAACCTGCCGAAAGAGTAACGGCCTGCTCAAAACTGTTCCGGTATATTTCAGAGCTGCTCAGCATGCCGAGGCTGATGCCCGAATTCAGCTCCCAGGCGGCACCCATATAGATTCTTGTTGGAAGACCGCTCCTGTATCTCTCTTCCCGGGTATCTATGAGTCCCCTGAGTGTATCCCCCAGCTTTTCTGAAGGAACCGAGTCATCACGGTAATCAAAGACGGGTGAAAGATCCAGGCCTTCATATTCAAAATGGCTGTCCATCGAAAGATTATATACATCACGTTTCCAGCTGATAAAGCCAAAATCGGTTATACTGGCATACAGCGTCAGGGGTTCGGTAAGCCGGTATGTGGCACCGATATCCAGGGCAAGTCCCTGATTTCTGTTATTGAACAGGAAATTACCCCTGGAATAGTCTTCCCGGTCAAAATTTGAATGGATATCTTCTATACCGCCATTCTCATTTCTTTCAAGGGTAACGGGCATGGAAAAATCCATGTTGAATTCAGACCTCAGGGTGATATTGTAGGATTCAGGATCAGTATAAAGGTTCATATGGGTACCGGTAAATGACAGGTTTGCCTTTCCGAACAGGAGCTTGGTCCTGACACCCAGGCTCAGCCTTTCGCCGACCAGGCGGGAATAGCCAATTGAGTACTCCCTGAAATAATTCAGTTCACCCCCGAAACGGGAAAAGTCGGCACTCCGTCCGGCGAACTGCTCATTACCCTCGAGACCCAGCAGGATCAAATCCCTTGGCAGGTTAGCCCTGATTGAAGCCCTGTCGGCAATATTAAAGCTGAAATACGATGTATTTCTCCTGTAACCGAACGATAGTATGCCAACATTCATATCAGGGGCTATGGTATTGAGATTCCTGAGCTTTGATGTAAAGTTTTGCTGATCGGCATCGGGATGCATAAACGTGATGAGTGAATCATACCGTGAATGCTTGAATATGACGTCACTGAAGCTGGCAAAATTACTTTTCATATTCATATTCAATGAAGAAATCATTGGCAGACCGATATAGTAGTCGTGATCATGCTGATGGGCAGGGTTCAGGAACGATGACTGGGGTATCCGGTCCATAAAATAAATGGTCCTGTTCACCTGCGCCTTCAGGGGTTGAAACATTACCAGCATTAAAAAGATTATTGCATATGTTGCCGCGGCGGGTGCCCGGCCTCCTGCCCTTTTATTTTGCATATCACCTGGTTTATTAATCTCCACTAAAGTAAAATCCTGTTCACTCCGGCCACTTTTATTTTTCAATACTCAGCCCCGCCTTAAGCCTGATCCTGAAATCCAGCCTGTCGGTTGTCATGAATTTTACCGGCAGATTCGAGCCATTGCTTTGGCTTGAGATGAACCGTGCCATAATAATTATATGGGTGGCCTGCTTAAGCAGTGCGGCAACATTTTTGGGAATCTCTACCTCCGATTCCGTCACGGTCTCACTCCCCCCGATAACACCTCCCCTGTCATCCACCCCGGCAGCATCCATCACTGCAATTTCCTCAAAAGTATAAAGCACACTGTTTGCCAGCGAGTCGAAAAGACTCATGCTTACCGATGCACCGCTGGGAAATGCATTAGTTACAAGCATATGCATATAAAGGTTTTCAATCATGTCAATTTCATCCTGGTATGCGCCTATTGACATGGTGTCGGTCAGGACAAGGCTGTTAAGCTGCATATCGAGCGGCAGTTCAAACTCCATGCCCATCAGTGCGCTGCTTTCAGAGGTAATGAAATTAGCGGCCCCTCCCGGCCCTTGCGGATTCATCAGCACAGAAGCATTAACCCTGAAGACTGATGGCGGCAGCGATGCAAAGCCGATGATATTTGATGATCCGCTTTCAATAAGGTACTCACCCGAAAATGAGCCGAACGGTTCATCCGGATAGCCAATAGTAAATTTTTTTCGCTCCTCATCAAACAGGTTTGCCTGCCTTGTGCGGTCGGCCGACCGGGCAGTCATGTTCAGCGAAAGCTCGGAAGGGATGCCGCCGCTGTTTTCATAAAAAATCCGGATCAAGGGGCTCGTTAACCGGAAATCGCCGGAAATCTTGTTAAACAGGTCATGGTCAATCATAAAATCTTCAATTTCAAGGTCGAATTCCCCCTGGCCCAGGTAGCCGCTTGTATGCCCAATCATAAAATCGCTGAACCATATGTCAAGGTCAGCTGATTCACCGGAAAGATCAAATTCCACCATTTCATTGCTGTCTGATCCCACATAAAGGGTATATTCCATCACCAGCCTTACCCGGTCGTCCAGCCCGATATCGGCATCCAGGAGTTTATATGCCCCCTCTGTGCGGCCTCCGGCGCCATCGGAAATGATTTCGAACCCGCATGTGTTCCCATCCCTGGTGACGTTGGTCAGGGCAACATCCATTGTGAGTCCGCCGGAAACATTGTCAACGGCATAATGAACAACCCCTTCTTTTATGTTCAGCTCCTCGAGCTCCACATCTTCTTCAAAATTCAGTACCATGGCGTCTCCTGCGGTATCCAGCATGGTTTTTGCTATCATTGCTTTACCCTTAATGACAACCAGGTCATTCGAATTGATCTCGAGTTCAATATCATCCGACAAGTCTATTAAAACCTCATTGCTGCTGGAGGATGTGCTGAATCCCAAAACCTCTATGGTCAGGTTCTGCGTGACCGTTACCCCTTCCAGCGGGGAACCTATTGTTGCCGACTCCCCGGGGCCCAGGTTCTCATAAACGAACCTGCCGGCCTCAGTCCCCGCTGGTTCATTTAAAAGCCTGATCTCCATATTCACCTCAACGGGGAGGTTGTTGCGTGCTGTCATTTCAAGTTCGCCGCTGGCAAAAAGAACATATTCAAGATTTTCAAGCACCGCGGTAGCCATGCCGCCGGGATCCTGCCGGGGCACCTGTGGAAAAACCGCTGTATTTCCCTCTGCATTCTGAATGACCGATGCTTCGGGTTCGTTGATGCGACCGGCAATATCTCCCAGGCTTATGCTTGTGAGTGTGCTGAAATCATCCAGCCTGACCGGATCTGTCCTGAAGGTCCTGAAGATGGGATCAGGAAGAGGCAATTCAAGCATCTCGTTGAGCGTAACGGAAAAAACCGAATCTTCCCTGAATACAAGGGTGATGGTATTGTCTGCATCAAAAAACACAGTGGAGTCATCGTGCTCCAGAAGATTTCCAAGGGTAAGGTTTCCATGCGCAAGGGGCAGCAGCAGGGTTGGATTGTAACTTATCCGGTCGGACAATATGTCAAAGTCAAGATTATCTTTAATACATGATGCCAAAAGCAAAATAAGAATCACCAGGGGCACCGACATAAGCTTTTTCAGCCCAGGCCTGATTGTGTAATACATATGTAAAATTTTAATTCCTCTTGTTGGATATACCCTGATTAGCAATATTTTCTCCCCCTGTTCATTGATTCATGAACTCTTGTTCAATATTATAATTCATGAAAGAAACAAATTAAATGAGAGCCCATGCCGGGTGAAATGGAGGGCCCTATCGTGTCAGATATTGAAAATAGTGTCACAGGCGATTTTTATATATATTTTTATTTTTATCGAAAATTTTAGAATTATTTGATCTGAAAAATAAAAAAAATCCGGACCGAAAGCATCAGAAATTTACTGGCCGGAACTTTTTCCCTTGAAACGGATCTGCCTTTTTAAACCAGAACGCCCTTACTTTGCTAAGGTTCGGGTAACTTTAAATAATTCAGGCTAATAAACGGTGTAATTGTACAAAAAGTTACTGTCAGAACCAACAATTAAATGAAAATTACCCTGACCCGGCTGCAGGAATCCGATGGTAAACGGTGCCCTGCCAATTAGAGGAAAGCCGTTGTAAATTTCACCGTTTGAATTAAACAAAAATATCTGCCCCCTGTCCTGGGAGACCACTCCGAGCTTACGGTCAGAACGGGAAAAGTGAAAGTATAGGGGGGCATGCCTGACGGGAACCTCAAGAGCATGGCTGAATAAGGCCGACCCGTCGCGGGAGTAGACATCAAGGCGGTCATCGTCAAGGAAAATGTATTCCCCGGATCCATCGCCGGTGATATCATGGTACTCAAAAAAGTGACCGGCTGAGTAGTCGCCCAGGCTTAAGGTTTCGGTTTTGCCATTTAAATAAATATGCCACACCTGCCCCAGTGTATCTGTAAGTGCCAGCCGGGGGTCTGCTGAGCGGCCGGCTTCAAAGGCTATGGGGTTGTGCAGGGAAACCGGAAACGAGGCATCGGGCCTGACTCTTGTTCTGCCCCTGCGGTCGGTAATATAAACACGCTGCCGGTCGGCAAATACAATATAGTCCCTGCCGCCGGTCCTGAAAAATTCAATCCTGTGGTGCACGTTATGTTCGGTACCGGTAAATTCCCAGCCGCTTATTATATTCCCGTCTTTTGAGCGCACCACCACCGATTTATCCTCGCATGCGACAAATATCCGGTAGTTCCTGTCATTATCATAGTCAAAAACAGCTATTCCATTGGTGGCCGGAGATGGAAGCCGGATCGGATAACGGCCCACATCATTACTGTTGCGGTCAATCAAAAAAATCTGCTCCCTGGTATTGAATAAAAACTGCAGCCGTCCGTTATTATAGTAATCAATCTGGTGCACATCCCCCATTATCTCAGAGGCAAGATGCTTTTTCCATAATATACGGCCCGTATTGTTTATAAGGTAGATGGTATTGTTGAGATCCTGAACGAAAATCTCATTTTCACCAGTATTATGATTAAGGGTAAGAAGGGGTTTGAAATCTATAATCGTATCCAGGAGGGTTTGCCATTCGGTACGGGGCTCTTCTATAATAACAGGGGAATACTTAAGAAAAATGTTGTTATAGAGCATATCCCTCCCGTAGCTGAATTGCAGTGATACAGCCTGGAACTTGCGGAATGATTCAAGGCCGCCGGCAAGGTTTTCCCTGTGCTCCTCCCGGAAAAGACCCGTGAACAGACCGGCCGACCGGGGCACACTGGAATAAAAAAAGAGATTGTTCCTTGATACAAGGTTATCGGAAAAATCAATAAACCGCCTGTTTTCACTGAGCGTCTGGTTAAGCACATTGGCATGTATAAAACCGGAAAGCCCGCTTACCGACTCCCCGAAGACAAGGTAATTTCCCACAAAACAATAATAGGAAGTCTGCACTGGCCTGAACAGCATCCCGAAAAGCAGCTCGCCGGTATTGCTGAAAGGGAAACTGTAAATATCAAAGGAGGTCTCCCTGTCAACCTGGTAGACCTGTTTATAGGAGTCCGCATCATTCCCTTGCATTTCTGCGTGGTGCTCCAGCATCCCGAGCAGCGATTCCGAAGCCATGGACCGGCTTTGTGTTTTTATTACCAGGAAAGATTCGCCTGTTTCCCCGGGATCTTCCCAGCCGGTCAGTACCATGGCAACCTCCTGCTCCATAAATGAATGAAAAGTCTCCACCGGGTCAGCCCCGGTAAGGCGGATGAAGCTGTCTTTCATCCGGTTATAGTCTTTGAGCCTCCCTGTATTATCAAGCCACTTATGATAACTGGCATTAAAAGCCTCCTTATCGGAGAAGCCCATAGCTAGGAAGGCTGAAGTAAAGCCGGGAATTACCGATTCCACCCCTATATTTACGGGTGATTGTCCGCTGAAAACATTCAGATAGTTATCCTCTTCTATGTTTGAATAGGAGAAGCCGTTCATCATCAGCGCATCATCCCGAAGGTGCAGATCCAGTTCCGCCCAGTTTGCAAGATCCGAAAAATCCTTCAGGAACCCCTGGGCTTCGCCTTTAGTGAAAGAGGACAAATAGCGGGGCAGAAACGTTAGATTTATGTACACATTGGCATCAACATTGCTGCCACTTGTTGTATGAACTCTCTGAAATGCAGCATCTTCTGTAACGTTGCTGCCTGCGGCCGACTGGGTAACGGCATTTTCAAGCAGAATGGGAGAAAAACTCATCATTAACAACCCGTTGCTCAGCGCCCATGACAGTTCGCGCTTCCTTCCGTCCATGTTAAGCGCCGTTTCATATATTTTCACCCGTCCCATTGAGCGTTCCCTGACATGGCCGTGCCGTGACATGATCCTGTGCATGAGTTCCCCGGCATCCCTTATTTCTGCTGCCCGTGAAAGTCCCATATAGAACACTGCGTCATAACTGCCTTGTCCCGAAGGGTGTATCGAAAAACACAGTCCCCTGTCAGCGGCAAGCCCTGATATCTCCGGATCCTGGTCAAAGAGTGAATCAAGGTACTCCACCTGCCTGACAAGAAAGCCGGTGCCAAATACCCGGTTTAGATCGGTCCATAATCCGGTCCGGCTGTTAA
>SLJO01000033.1 GCA_007135095.1 Bacteroidales bacterium
CCGGTGTAACACAAAATGCAATGAATGTCACATCCAGTTTGTAATCATAAATGTTAAGTTTACTGCATGTGAGATCGACCGCAGGTCAATAAATCATGGGTGATCCATGGATTGAAAAGCAGATTAACCGTATCATAAATTTGTAACACATTGTTAAACAAATTGCTAACTATAATTTACGAATGAAAACGTCCAGGGTTCTTGTGATAGCGTCATTTTTAACCATCATTATGATGCTTCCTTCATGCGCGGTTAATCCTGTTACCGGCAGAAGGCAACTGATGTTCATGACTGAAAGGCAGGAAATCAGGCTTGGCCAGGAGTATGATCCCCAGATAATATCAGCCTTTGGCTTATATGAAAATGAGCCCCTGCTTGCCTTAATTGAGGAGAAGGGCCGGGAAATGGCCAGGGTTTCGCACAGGCCTGAGCTTGAATACCACTTCAGGATACTTGACTCTCCCGTAATTAATGCATTCGCCGTTCCCGGAGGGTATATATATTTCACCCGCGGCATACTGGCCCAGTTTAATAATGAGGCTGAAATGATTGGTGTACTCGGACACGAGATGGGACACATTACCGCCCGTCATTCAGCCAGCCGGCAGACCCAGCAGCAACTGGGTCAGCTGCTTTTGATCGGCGGGATGATTGCCTCGGAGGAGTTTATACAGTATGGACAGTATGCCATGGCAGGGATGGAATTGCTGTTTTTAAGGTTCAGCCGGGATGATGAGCGCCAGTCTGACAGGCTGGGCGTTGAATATGCATCAAAAATTGGATACGATGCCCGGGAGATGGCAAACTTTTTTGAGATTCTTATAAAGATGAACCTGGATGAGGAGCGCGCAGGAATCCCCAACTTTCTGTCAACCCATCCTGATCCGGGCGACCGCTATAACTCGGTGCGCCAGGAGGCAGAGAAATGGCAGGAGGAACTGGATTTCGACTCCTGGCAGGTAAACGAGGAGAATTACCTGCGCATCCTTGACGGAATGGTCTATGGTGATGATCCACGGCAGGGTTATGTAGAAGATCACGTTTTTTATCATCCCGAACTGGAATTCCAGTTTCCCTTTCCTTCCGGATGGGACCTGGAAAACTCGCCTACACAGGTAAGGATAGGTCCGCCCGGCAGAGAGGCATTGATAGTATTTAATATTGCACAACAGGGATCCCTGGAAGAGGCGGCAAGGGGCACCCTGCAGCAATTGGGGTTGAATGTTCAGGAAAGCCAGAACACAACCGTTAACGGGATGCCGGCTATTGCAACCCTTTCAATCCAGCCGACACAGGACCAGCAGCAAAATATCCGGGTTTTATCTTATTTTATTGATGACGATGGTACCTACTACGTGTTCCACGGAGTATCTGCCGAAGCAGATTTCAATAATTACCGGCAATCATTCGAGGCAACAATGACAAATTTCGACAAACTTACTGATGCTTCGAGGATCAATGTCCAGCCTGAAAGGATAAGCATCAGGCAAGTACAGAGTACAGGACCACTTTCTGAAGTTTTCCGGTCACTTGGTGTTTCCCAGAACCGGATGGAAGAATTTGCTTTCCTGAATAATATGGAACTCACCGACCAGGTTCCTGCCGGGAGGCTGATTAAAATTGCAGAAGATTAAGGCATGCATCCACAGGAGACGCCTTGCTTTAAATTAACAGAGATATTCTTTTAATCAGTAACACAGCCATCTGTTGCTGACGATACTGAATTCCGGTACTTTTTCAATATTCCTGTCAGTGGCTTCAACGGTTGTTTCCACTTTTTTCTCCTGGTTTCAATCTCTTGCTCTGACAAATCCACATCTATTCGATTTTTTGTGATATCAATGGTGATGATATCACCGTCATTTATTAACCCAATGAGTCCGCCGTCATAGGCCTCCGGTGTGATATGCCCTACAACAAATCCATGGGAGCCACCTGAAAACCTGCCATCTGTAATGAGTGCAACATCCTTTCCAAGGCCTGCCCCGATCACCGCACCTGTTGGCTTAAGCATTTCGGGCATTCCCGGTGCTCCCCTGGGTCCGTTGTTGCGGATCACGATTACTTCCCCCCTCCTGACTATTGTGCCGATACCCTTAACTGCAGCATATTCATCTTCAAACACCCTGGCCGGACCCTGGAACAATTCTCCTTCCTTTCCGGTAATTTTGGCCACGGCGCCCTGTTCAGCCAGATTGCCGTATAGCACCTGAATATGGCCGCTTTGCCTGATGGGCTGCTGTACGGAATGAATGATCGATTGTCCTTTTGCCAGGTCCTGAACTTCCTCAAGATTCTCAGCAACAGTTTTCCCTGTAACGGTCAGGCAATTGCCATTGAGCAGTTTTTCCTTAAGAAGCAATTTCATTACTGCCGGAATTCCGCCTGCTTGATGCAGGTCTTCCATTAAATACTTTCCACTCGGCTTCAGGTCAGCCAAAAAAGGTGTTCTGTTGCTGATAACCTGAAAGTCATCAATAGTAAGGTGCACATCCACTGCCCTGGCCATTGCTAAAAGATGTATCACAGCATTTGTTGAACCGCCAAGAGCCATAACAAGGGTGATGGCATTCTCAAATGCCTCTCTGGTCATCACATCCCGCGGTTTAATGTCTTTTTCCAGCACTGTCTTTATTGCCGCTGCTATAAGTTTTGCCTCATCCTGTTTATGACTTCCCAGGGCGGGATTAGATGATGTGTATGGTAAACTCATGCCCATGCATTCAATTGCTGAGGCCATGGTGTTCGCCGTGTACATGCCTCCGCAGGCACCGGCACCGGGAATACTGTGTTTAATAATTCCCTTGTAGTCAAAGTCGGAAATTTTGCCGGTTATACGCTGGCCGTAAGCCTCAAAAGCTGATACTATATCAAGGTTACGGTTTTTCCATCTGCCCTTTCTTACAGTACCGCCATACATCAATATTGATGGTCTGTTAAGACGTCCCATTGCCATTATTGCGCCCGGCATATTTTTATCGCAGCCGACAATGGAAATCACTGCATCATAAAACTGTGCACTGACCACCGTTTCAATTGAATCAGCAATGACCTCGCGCGATGGCAATGAATATTTCATCCCTTCAGTTCCATTGGTGATTCCATCACTAACCCCTATAGTATGGAAGATCAACCCGTATAGATTCTCCTGAATGTCCACCTCTTTTTTAACTGCTGATGCCAGGTCGTTCAGGTGCATATTGCAGGGGTTGCCCTGAAACCCGGTACTGACGATGCCTACCTGGGCTTTCTTCTGGTCGTTTTCATCCATTCCAATGGCATAGAGCATTGCCTGTGCAGCTGGCAGGCTTTCATCCTGTGTTATGGTTCGGCTGTATTTGTTTAAAGTCATAATTATCCGGATAATATTATTTTATCAAAGAAACAATGCAAATCGTTAATTGTTTCCTGAGAATTTTTGCAAGTCTGCATTTACCCGGTAATTTGCCGGGTGTGGTAAGATTAACACCTGTTTTCTCTTCGGACAGTTATTTGTTGTTTATGAATGGACGCTATAAGAACCGTTGATGGAATTATCGGTTCACTGTTCCAGGAAATACCTCAGCTGGTCCAGCATTATCGGCACATCGTCGGGGTCGATACCCTGGCCAATTAGGTGGGGCAGGTCTTCATCAAAAAAATTCAGAAATTCAGCTTCTGAAAAGCCATTAATTGTTATGGATTTCCGGTAATGATCCAGTGCGGCCTTACGGTTGCCCAGGCTCCACTGAACATGCCCCATGTTCATGAAATCATGCTTGTTGGGCTGGCCCTCCATCAGCTTTTGCAAATATTTTTCTGCCTGTTCCTTTTTTCCTGTCAGGAAGGAACACCATGCAATGGGCCGCCAGACTTTTTTATTACCCGGGGCAAGGTACTCCACTTTGAAATAGCACTTCAGCGCCTCGTCGAACTCATCAAGCTCCAGCAGGCATTGTCCGATATTAAGCTGGTTACTCAGGCTGTCCGGATCTATTTTTTCGGCTGTCCGGTAATATTCAAGCGCCCTGGCCGGCTGCTTCAACTGGCGGTAGCAGAGGGCAATCTTTTTAAGGTTCCACAACTGATTAATGTCATATAGTTCGGCTTTGAGATAGCCATTCAGCGCCTTTTCAAAATCTCCGGTTTTTTGATGGCAATAGGCTATTTTCTGATGCAGTTCGCCACTTTCCTCCCGTTTCAGAAGGTAAACGAAAACCTCTGCCGCATCTTCAAAATGGTTTTTGGTGAAGTAGTATTCTGCAATATTGCGAAGTAATTTGTGGTCTTCTTTCAGGATATCGCCCAGTGCCAGTTTATTGTGAAAATCGAAGCGCCAGTTAAAAATATCTTCAAAATCGTCTTTGCGGGGGGAGAGTTTATAAAACCGGTACAGGTCCTGGATGTACTGGTTGGAAATAAATTCCCCCTTGCGCCCGGGGTCCAGCAATACCTCATCCTCATTCAGATCTTTCAGCTGGTCCATTTCTGCTTTTATACCCTGGGTTAAAAACTCCAGATTCTCTTTAGGCAGTCGCTGAATGCTGAAACAAAATGAATATTTGTCTGAATTGCATAAAATTGGTGCCCGGTCAATTGCCTCCAGCATGCGCAGGTTGGTCTGATCAGTCACATCCAGCATATTGGCAATTTCAGGGTTTTCAGGGAAAAACTGCATGAACCAGTTACTTGTTTCAGTGAAAAAAGGGAACGATTTCAGCATGGCAAACGAACCCATAAACACATCTGCCCCTTTCATCTGCAGTTCCGAAAATTCCTCCATTTTATTCAGCAAGCCGGGAGAATCCTTAAACAGTTCCGCCCAATCAGGGTTCCTGTCCTCTGAAAGACCCTCTTCCATAAGACTGTCAAGGTTTATTTTGTCTTTCAGGTTGGGGCTCATTTTTATCATTTCCGGCAGAATTTCGTCCCTGATCCGTTGCTGCAGTTTTTCAGTTTCCTTGCTGCCTATAAGCTGGATGATAATACGTTCGAGGTTGCGTTTGAAATCCGGTTTTTCATTTAAAACCTTCAGCCTGGCGGTAATGCCCGGATAAAAAGGTGTTCTGCGGTCATAGCTGTAGAGATTGATCAGCAGGCCCACCAGCGCCCTCTGGTTTATTTCGGCTTCCTGAGAATCTAAAGCATCGAACAGCAGGGTGAATTTTTCCATATTGAAAAACCGCTGAAGGCTAAGCATTAATGCAGCAACCATGAACGATCTGTAAGGAACCTGAACCAGGGAGCCAAGCAGGAATTTCCGCAGCAGCCTTACTTCTTCAATGGTAAGCATATCCCGAAACCAGATATGGTAAAACAGCCTGTGCATTTTTTTTTGGTGTTCCTTTGCTGCTGTTAAAACAACTGACTCATCGGTTGGCGGGGTCCCCTCGTTTTGGTGGTAAAAATATTCCAGTTCTGTCAGATAAGCTTCAAGGTTGTCAATGAACCTGTCTTTGAAAAGCCGTTTTTTCTCGTATTCCACCGAAGGTGAAACCATCAGCCGGACTGCCTCGTTTACTTTGTCGGCCAGCTCGAAGACAGAAACGATCAGCTTGCGGTATACCTTTTGCCGTTCGGGGTCCTGGATACCTTCCACTGTGTATTTCAGCATAAAGTGGTATGTTTCCTCCAGGTTCCGGTATTCATCGTAATATATTCCAAGGCCATTACCGGAAATGAGATTCCCCAGCAGGTCAAATGCCGGTTTCAGCCTCCGGACGGCCAGATTGCTGCAAATTTCATTGTATATTGTTTTGCGTTCCTGCTCTTTCATTCCGATAGCGCTTGTTATATTCCTGTTTCCGTTATAATGTGCGGCCTGTTAGTCTATCTGCCTGTCAATCTCATTCTGCCGTGGGAGTTTGTTATATTGATGTGCCGGTACTTTTTCTTCTGTGCCGAAATAATTCCTGCCTTTACAAGAAACAATTTCATTACTGAGATTGTTGCTTGTAAAGATATATAGTATTTAATTTAAAGCAGAAAAGCTATGGACTTAACTAAAAAAAAATGCAAGCCATGTGAAGGAGGGACTCCTCCGCTGAGCCAGGACGAAATTTATGAATATACCAAACATATTCAGGAAGACTGGAAGGTCGAAGAGAATAAGAAAATATCAAAGGATTATTCTTTTGTTAACTTTAAGCATACAATGGATTTTGTAAATAAGGTTGCAGATCTGGCCGAAGAGGAAGGCCATCATCCTGATATGCATGTATACTATGGCAAGGTGACCATTGAATTAACTACGCATGCCATCAAGGGATTATCAGAGAATGATTTTATACTGGCATCTAAAATTGATAATCTGTAATTATTATACATGGTTGAACCTGAAAATCCTGTAAATGCCATATTCAGGTTATTTAATATTTCCTGGCTTCAGTTCCTGTTTATCGCTGTTATGGCTGATTACCCGGAAGTTCTCGACAACCCTGCCTTTAAGATGCTTCTTCCACTTGTCCAGTAAGGGTTGTTCAAGCCTGAACTCCCTGTATTCGTCAGGACTCATTATGGGAATACCCTGTACAATCGGATAGATCCTTTGGCATTTCCCGCAGGTTAAGAATCCCTGCAGTATATTTCCGTCTGTATCTTTTGTGACAGTAGTTAATGCCAGGTCTTCCTTATCAATGGGGCAGCACAATTTTTTAATGGTTTCGTATCTCATATCATGTTTTTATTTTCAATTCTGTAAACTTTTATTCCTTGGAAAGGAAGCGGGAGGGCATAAACATTTTCATCTTATCAATATATGCCCTCACTGACTTCCCGGGCATTTCCGACTGCATAATTCCCGATATGACAGCTACTCCCTCATATGGCAAATCTTTTAATTCATGCATGTTTTCAGGTTTTATGCCGCCGGCTAAAAAAACCGGCATCGCTGTAATTTTTTTTGCCTGGCAAATGGTTTCAAATGTTACCAGTTCACAGCTATTACTGGTGGCAGAAGGAAAAACGGAGCAGAAAGAAATGTAATCCAGATGATTGTCATCTGCCCATTTTACAAGCGACAGGTCATTGCTGCATGTGAGTCCGCAAATGAAGTCCCTGGTTATTGTATCTTTTATTTGCCTGAGATTCCCGGGGATCAGGTCGAAGTGAACTCCATCGAGATCTGTTTCGGCCAGCCACTCCCAGTGGTTGTTGATGATGACCGGGACGTCTTTTTCGTGACACATTTTTGTTATCTTCCCTATCAGTCTCAAGTTGTCGGTCTGCGGAGAAAAGTGATCCCATATCTGCACGGCGGCAATTGGTTCCCTGAGTATGATTTTGAGCTTATACATTAATATATCCTGATCCATAAACGGATCAAGAACCACATAAACTCCTGAATCTATGCTTCTTTTTTTTCCCATTATCTCCATCCTTTCCTGCTGGCATTGAAGAAGGCAGCCCAATAGGGATCTTCTTCAGGGTAAATTAAATCATCCATCCGGCCGTTTTCCATCAACCTGATACCGGATTCCTTCTCTTTTATTTCACCAACCACGCAGCAGGGTATGTCTTCTTTGTTCAGACGTTCTGTTATGAGTCCGGCTTTATCTTTTTTACAGGCAATTATCATGGAACCGGCCCCTACACAATAACGCTGGTCTATTGAGAACAGCGAACAGACTGCGCCGGCTACGCGGCTAACGGGTAACTGGTCACTGTATACCACGGCCCCGTTCCCCGAAGCGCTGGCCAATTCATAAATGGCCCCCAGCACACCACCCTCTGTTACATCATGCATGGCGGTAATATCCTTATGCCTGGTTTGTTTGCCAACAGCGGTCAGGGCATCGTCCAGGGATGAGGTTTCATAAAACATTCCGCATGCTTTGTGAAAAACTTCCTGCCCCAGTTTATTTTTTACCGTTTCCGGGAAGCTCATGGCAAGTATCGAGGCTGATGAGATTGCACAGTTTTTCGTCGCCAGAATGATATCTCCGGGACTGGCATTTGATGCAATGAGTATCTGTGAACCGGGGGCTATGGTAAAGAATGTGCCTCCCCCGGCAATGGTTGAGTTTTGACCTTCAATAAACCCTGTATGACCGCCGGTAATTGCGACTCCGATATCTGCACAGAATTTATGAATATAATTCCAGTAGGTTTTAAAGTCGTCCCTTGAAAATGATGCCGGAAGATTTAATACAAACTGCCCGTACATAGGGGCAAAGCCGGTGGTTGCCATGTCATTGGCTATCAAATGCACCGATAACCAGGCAGACTCTTCGAGACCCAGTGAAGGAACAAGTGACAAGGGATCACTGGCGGCAGCCATTGCCATGCCTCCCGGCAAATCAATTACAGAAACATCTACACCGAAGCGCGGGCCGGACCGGACTTCATTTCGCCAGTGCCCGCACTTTGGCTGTATAACATCTTCGAATATCCGGTGATCTATCTTGCCAAGTTTATCACTCATTACTCAACGTCATTAAATTTGACATATAGTCCGAAGAAATCACCAACAGGCAAGCCCCACTGCTGTACTGGGAACCAGCCTGGCAGGCCCGTGCATGTCCATTCCACCGAATATGCCCTGCCGTTTAAAGCCCGGTTGATAATTTCAATTAATTTTCGGGGGGTGTAAAAAGTGGCTGTTATATAAAACGGATTTTTGCCGAATAGTTGCTGGATACGCCTTCTTACCACCTTTGGGGAATTCCTGTTCATCATGCCCATGGCAATGCCGTACCTGGCCACCCTTGCAGCTTCCTGTATAACTTTTACCGGGTCTTTGTAGTATTCAAAGGTGGTTATAAACGCCAAAGAATCAAAGGTGTGATCCTTGAATGGCATGCAGTGCGAATCTGCCATTACAAGATCGCCCTCAAACAGATGAATTGCCTGTGACAACATCAGGGGAGAGATGTCTCCGCCTGTTGCTTCGATCCCGATTTCCTTCCACCATCTGGTAAACCGTGTTGTGCCGCAGCCGAATTCAAGTAAAGTTTTTATGCGGCTGTCTTTTGATACCAGCTGCTCCATTACTTTCTTCTGCCATATTTCGGCCCGTTTGTACCTTCCTTCATACCATTGTTCATAGGTATCGGTATGCTCACGGTTGAAAAACCATTCGGGCCTGTTTTGCCAGTTGCGTGGACTTTGGGCTAACTCAAAATATTTTTTTTCTATTTCCATTTTTTCCATTGTTATATGTCAGGGTGCAAAGGAGATTGCCCAAATAGCTGGCTGGCTGCAATTGAGTATTATGCGGTCAAAAGCAAAATTTTGCCCGGACTGGCATGACCAAAAGAGTGGAGTGCAAAAATGAATTTAAAACTGCATCCCTACGTTGGCATTATCCAAATCAGGTAATTCGGGTATAATCTCAGTCCGGCTTTTTGCCGGCACCCCGTGCACTTATGTTTGCAAATTTAATAAATTTTAATCAAAGTCCTTTTTCGTTATACATCTGAAATCATGCATTGGAAAAAAACTGAACACTGCATATGAACACTATGCTTTTATAAATAATTGAGTTTAAATTTGTCATATTGTTAAAATTCAGAAACAACGGGAACAATATCATCAATTGTTGTATATTGGATCGTAACCCAAAATCAATACAAGCCTTATGACTTCAAAAGAACGATTTGATTTAACTGTAAACCATCGTCAACCCGATCAGATGGTCGTTGATTTCGGATCAACTCCTGTAACGGGTATTCATGTTCAGTCGATTGAAAACCTCAGGAGATATTACGGACTCGAAAGCAAGCCTGTGCGCGTGTCAGATCCTTACCAGATGCTGGGTGAGATAGACCAGGAACTGATGGGTATAATGGGTGTTGATGTTATATCTGCAAAAGGCACCAAGACCGCATTTGGCTTCTCCAGCCACGGGCCCGAGAAAGAATTTGTCACCCCGTGGGGACAGACAGTGCTGGTTCCTGAGGGCTTCCGCACCACCAAAGACGAAAATGACGATGTGCTGATTTACCCCGAAGGTGATACTACTGCCAGGCCCTCGGGGCGAATGCCCCATAGCGGTTATTTTTTCGATGCAATAATCCGTCAACAGCCTATTGACGAGGAAAAGCTGGATCCACAGGACAATCTTGAGGAATACGGCCTGGTTTCTGATGCTGACCTTGAATACTGGAAAGAAACTACCCAAAAAGCACGTGCTACCGGAAAAGCCGTGATTGCAGGATTTGGCGGGACGGCCCTTGGTGATATCGCCCATATTCCAGGCATAAAATTAAAAAACCCGAAAGGCATCCGCGACATCTCCGAATGGTATATGAGTATACTCACACGACCAGAATATGTCCGGGCACTTTTTGAGAGTCAGTCAGAATTAGCCCTTGAGAATTTCAGCCGTCTGCACAAGGCAACAGGCAGCAATGTGGATGCCGTTTTCATCTGCGGAACCGATTTTGGAACGCAGGATTCGACCTTTTGCGCTCCGGAGCAATTTGACGATTTGTGGCTGCCATATTACAGGAGAATCAATGACTGGGTTCATGACAATACCACCTGGAAAACCTTCAAGCACTCATGCGGTGCAGTGGAAACATTCATGTCGCGGTTTATCTCTGCCGGTTTCGATATCATTAATCCTGTACAGGTGAATGCAAAAGGAATGGACCCGGCCCTGCTGAAGAAAAAATACGGAAAGGAACTTGTTTTCTGGGGAGGAGGCATTGACACACAAAAAACTTTGCCTTATTCGACTCCTGGTAAAGTAAGGGAAGAAGTGCTTCAATTATGTGATATTTTTGCTAAAGATGGTGGTTTCGTCTTCAATACCGTTCACAACATTCAGGCAAACGTTCCGGTCGAAAATATTGTGGCAATGGTTGATGCAATAAGGGAATTCAATGGCAGATGATTTTTCACTCCATCAAATCAGGCAACATTTTTTTAAAAAAAAAAGTAAAAAACAATTATATATATGTCAACCAAAGTGATAGGAATCGATTTAGGTGGTACACGTATAAAGGCAGTCACCGTTGATGAACCAGGCAACACTTTGCTCCATCATAACCAGCCCACAAAAGATGGTGATGACAGAGTATGGAAGGCAGCTGTATTAAGGGCAGTGCGCGAAATACAAAACAAAATCAGATGCACCGATACTTTAATTGGCATTTCCGCTCCGGGCTTGCCCAATGCAGGAAATTCCGCCATAGCCCATATGCCCGGCCGGCTGCAGGGACTGGAAAATTTTGTGTGGACTGATTTTCTGAAATCCAGAACTTTCGTATTGAATGATGCTATTTCGGCCCTGTTGGCAGAAGCAAGATATGGTGCTGCCAGAAACAAAAAAAATGTGGTAATGCTTACTTTAGGCACCGGTGTTGGCGGTGCAATAATGATTGAAGGAAAGCCCTATCAGGGGGCTTTTAATAAAGCAGGGCATATCGGCCATATGGTTATTGACAGTGACGGCGATACTGGTATAACCGGAATGCCGGGAAGCCTGGAAGATGCAATTGGAAATTGCAGTATTGAAAAAAGAACCTCCGGAAAATTCAGCTCCACACAACAACTCCTGGAAGCTTCCAGAAACGGAGATTCCTTTGCGTCCGGGATATGGCTCACCTCAGTTAAAAAACTGGCCATCGGACTGGCAACCCTGACCAACATCCTCTCACCAGAGATGATTATCCTTGGCGGAGGTATTACTGAAGCCGGGATAGAATTATTTGAGCCCCTGGAAAAATTCATGAGCAATTATGAATGGCGAACAGGAGGCAATAAAACTGAAATTGTAAAGGCCAGCTACGGTGATCTGGCAGGAGCAGTCGGAGCTGCATGTTTTGCAAGGGAATACGGTTTCAGTCAGTATTCCGGCCCATCCGTCAATGCAAAGGGAACATAAATAATCGTGTGAATCATCCATGTGACGGGTCATTTAAAGTTGAACAAAATACTTTAATCTATTGTTTTTAATAAGGGGATGCTCCATTCACCTGTGGAGATCATTTTAGCCGGGTATTATCCGGTATGTTAGAAAAAGAAGCGGGAAGTCAAAACTGACGGAACATGAGAAAGATTTCATATACAATCCTTTCTTTGCTTTTATTTTCATTAATAGCCCTTTATTCCTGCGGGGGGACTGACAGAATAGCCCGGTCAGGTTCCGGGGGCGTACTGATAGTAGCCAGTAAAAGCGGTGATGATGTATACATTATTGACCGGTGGGACGGGAAAGTGCTGAAAGTGCTTCCTGCCGGCCGTGAGCCTCATGAGGTCGAGGTTTCAGACGATGGCCGTTTTGCAGTGGTATGCAACTACGGCGACCGTGAAAATGCCGGCAATACACTCTCCGTATATGATATTCCGGCAGGCGAGCTGATACGCACCATTGACCTTGGTGAACATACACGGCCGCATGGCATGCAGTGGATCACGGGAACCACCCGAATGCTTGTTACAACCGAAGGCAGCCAGCACCTGCTGATGGTAGACATAGCCACGGGAGAAATCATTCGGGCAATGCATACCGGAGAGCCGCTGTCACATATGGTGGCTGCCACTCCCGATTTCTCCATGGCATTTGTTCCCAGTATCATGACCGGTAATGTGGTGGTTTTTGATTTGGAAAGCGGTGAACTGATAAAACGGATATTCAGTGGCGCCGGGGCCGAAGGCATCGCCATGCACAATCTGGGGAACGAGGTATGGGTAACCAACCGTGACGAAAATACCATTTCTGTTATCGATACCCGGAGCCTTAAAGTAGTTGAAACCATTCCTTGCAAAGACTTTCCCATAAGGGGTAAGTTCACCCCTGATGGAAGATACTTCCTCGTTAGCAATGCCCGTTCCGGCGATATAGCTTTATTTCGCGTCAGTTCCAGGGAATTGGTGGCAAGGATAAAGCTCACTCCCCCTGTGCCCGATGGAGTTGATGAAACACGGTACTTTGCCGGGTTCGGGGAAACATCAATACCTATAGGTCTGGTTGTACCCGACAACCGCTGGGCTTATGTGGCCAATACCCGTTCAGATGTTGTCAGCATCATTGATCTCGAAAAACTGCGAATTACAGGTCACTTCGCCGTCGGCAGAGAACCCGACGGGATCAATTATTCCCCGTTAAGTCCCTGATTTAGCCCGGATGTTGCCATTTTTCCCTGTAATCCCTTTTCAGGAGAGCCGATGCTTCCCGATTGTCAATGATAGTTTTCTTCCGGTTGTCCCATTTCACCGTGCTGCCTGTCTGCCAGGCAATCATGGAGAGCTGTACGGAGGCAGTAGAGGCAAAAGCATCCTCTGGAGTACAGCTGATTTTCCCGGGGTCTTTCAGCTTCACTGCATCCAGAAACTCTGCTACGTGAAGATCAAGCATTCCTGCATCTGTTGGAATGGTCAGGTCAGTGCTTTGGCCTGTTTTATCAGCAGGACTTACTAAAAATCGTGAATCCGATACGAAAATCGTGGATATGTCACCATGAAAGAAAATGCCATTATTGAATTCCGGATTAATTTCACCCGTGCCCCACATGCGGTGATGCCACACTAAAGGGGCTTTTTCAAAGGCCATATTTGCAGTGAGCGTATCAGGTGTTGTGATCTGATCCTTCAGTGCGTAAATTCCACCGGTTGCTTTAAACTCTGAAGGCATTCCGTCATCCATAATATGACGGACTATATCGATATGATGAACACCCCAGTCAACAAGGTGCCCATTGCCATATTCCTTTTCCAGGCGCCAGTTATAGTGTCCGATACTTGGCCTGTAATCCAGCTTGGGGGCAGGGCCGCACCATTCATCCCAGTCAAGGGAGGCGGGCGGATCCTGTATTGTAGTGTCTCCGGGATTTGCCCGGTAATGAATTTGAGCAACAATCTGATGAATATTCCCTGCCCTGCCCTCATTAATGTATTGTCTGGCATGATTGAAAGCCATGCTTTGCCGCCGCTGGAAACCTATTTGCACAATATTTCCTGCTTTTTCAGCCGCGTTTATCATCGCCAGGCCTTCCATTGGATCATAGGATAGCGGTTTTTCGCAAAAAATGTCCAGCCCCTTTTCGCATGCTGCAATAAACTGGAGAGCATGCCACTGGGGAGGGGAGGCAATGAAAACTGCTTCGAGCCCCTTCATGTCTATCAGGTCGGTGTAATATTTGAATGGCCGGGGCTTATTCTTCTGCAGTTTTTCCAGTTCCCCTGCGCCCTGCCGGAGGTGTTCGCTGTCAACATCGCAGATTGCCACAAACTCTAAACCGCCGACTCTGAGTGCCGCCCTGCTGATAGCCATGCCGTAGCGTCCGGTACCTATCAGCCCTGCTTTTATTTTCCGGTTCCTGGAATAGGGGGGAGCATAAAAAGAACTGGTGATGGCGGCTGTACCGAGAACTGATTTTCCGATAAAGGTCCTTCTGTTCATTTTCCGGATTTTTTATTTAATCATAATATTAAGGAAATTAATTGACCTGGAAAAAATATTTTTCAAGAATCATCGCAGTGGATGAAAAATGTAGATTATGTATCTTTACATCTGTTTACTGAATACATAAAACATAATAATAAAACAATGGACTACAGTAGCTATACGCCCATAGACCCCGATTTTTATGACACAATAAAAGAACTATCAGAAAAGCATCCGGATTTTAAGGTCTTCTACTTTTTGCCCGACCAGGCGTTGGGTGAGGCCAATGGAGAATATCAACAGGTCAAAAAAAGAGAAAACGGGGAGTTCATGATGATAAAGGGTAGCGATCCGGTACGGATTGACCGCATTATTACCGTAAACGGGAAGCCGGGGCCTGCTTATGCTGAGTATAACGCTTATGCTGATGCATGCCTTTCGTGCCAGGCCGGATACGATGAAGATAAGGATGTTTGAGAATATGCCCTGGTCACTTCGAATGATTACATATGCCGGAATATTGGTTCTGTTATTGCTTGTCTATTTCGGTATCCGGTATTTCAGGTCTGTCAAAATACTCAACCTGTCGCCAGCATGGCTTTTCAGGTCATTATTTTTCATGCCGGCCATTTTGTTTCTGGTTTATCCCGTGGCCGGCAATATCCATTACTGGATCCGTGGATCTTTCAACCACACCGGTTATCCCGATATGGTGATTTACCTCTACTGGTATGGTGTGGTGTGCATGGGGGTTATGTTTAACTGGCTACTCATGCATGATATTCTGCGTCCACTGGCGGGCAGGTTCTCAGGCATGGGTCCGCAAAAACTCAAGCGCCTTTTTGCCGGCATATTCCTGGTCACAGCCGGGATGACGGTAATGTACACCTCTGTCAGGATGATCCGGGATACCCGCCGGATAGTGCTGGATGAGATCAGCTATACCCTGCCCGGAACTAACAGGCCGGTTGAACCACTAACAATCGTCCATATTTCCGATCTGCATGCCGATAAATACACCGGTGAACAGAAGATGAACCGATATATCAAAAAGGTGAATGAGGCCAATCCGGATATCGTTGTTTTTGCCGGAGATCTTATTTCATCCGGCCGTGACCACATTCAGGCCGGAGCGGATGCAATGGCCTCAATAGAATCAACCCATGGAGTCTGGTTTGTGATGGGTGATCATGACTATTGGGTGGGCACTGATCTTATTGCTGAAGCCCTTGAGGAGAGAGGAATTCACGTGCTGCAGAACGAAAATACAGTTATCGTCCACAATGAATTGATTATTAAATTAACCGGT
The DNA here is from genome assembly GCA_007135095.1 of Bacteroidales bacterium. Lineage (GTDB taxonomy): Bacteria > Bacteroidota > Bacteroidia > Bacteroidales > PUMT01 > PXAP01. The sequence continues at coordinate 15,621 of SLJO01000033.1, forward strand.
GTAACTGAACTCTACAGTTCCCAGGTGGATGCATGGCTGCTTGAGGATCTGCTTGATGAGGATGCCGGGGAAAGCCTGCACCTGATCGTAAGCCACCAGGCATCGGACCGCCTAATCCGTGAAACAAGAAACTCAGGCGCACACTTGCTTCTGGCAGGACATACGCATGGGGGACAGATCCGTGTACCTGTTTTTTTCTATGCGGTAACGCCGGCCCGGGCAGAATCATACTATGTGAAAGGAAACTGGCAATTGGGGGATATGCTGCTGAATATTAACAGCGGCCTGGGCTTTACCCTTGCACCGGTGCGCTACAAAGCCCCTGCCCAGGTTTCGGTTATCAGGGTGCAGTAATTCCGGTAATCCGGGAGGCTAATGATCTACTGAGTTTCTGACAGTTTTTTTTCCCCGGCAGCCTGGTCTTCCATATATCTGCTAAAAAAACTGGCCATTTCTTCAATCAATGCGCAAGCCATTAAATAAATGAATAAGAATATTTGTTTCATTTTATTTTCCGAAGATCATACATTGATCACTATAAATCAGCCGCGTGAATCGTTACTGTCTGAAAGACGCTAAAAAGGCAGGGCAGGTTGAAAGGAAAAGGCTCAACTTCCTGCCATTTCGGTCAGAAAATTCAGAGCCTTTACCCTGTCAGCTGTTTTTTACCATCCCAAACGGTCCTTTACGGCATTTCCAGATTGTAGATGGACTGCACCTGTGAGGCAGACAATACAGTATTGTAGATCCTGATTTCATCCAGGCTGCCATGGAAATAACCTCCCCAGGGAAGCGGAATAATCAGGTCATTATCGTAATTGGAATCGTCCGGAGCGTATTCATCAGAACCCCTGCCAAATACAAGGTCATTATCTGAGGAAACTGCAGTGCCCGGAGTGTTATCCCAGACCTGGGTTTCAGTTCCGTTAACGTAGAAAATCATATTGCCATCTCCGAAAGTGACTGCAAGATGATACCATGTATCAAGGTCCAGTTCGGGATCTGAATCTCTGTCATATATACCTTCGGTGGTATTAATGGTAAAGAATGACTTGTTGACAGACTGGAGCTGGAATTTGTATCCATTCCATGAGTGAAGTCCTATAAATCGATTGTTTTCAAGGGTTTCTGCTGCATTTACCCAGAGAGCAATTGAAATATTCGCCGGACTGAATGCCGGATTAGCGGGTATATTTACATATGCCCCTTCATTGAAAAAAAGTGCCTGCCCTTCGTTACCATAGCGGTCGGTGGTCCACTCCGGCAAACCGCCCCCCCATGTGTCGGCACCGCTCATAAGAGTACCATGGTGATTGTTTCCTGAAAAGTCGCTGGCGGTCTCACCTGAACCCTCGTCAAAAGTCCAGTGTCCCACCAGTGCTTCAGGAGCAATGGCTTCTACTATGCTTCCCTGGTATTCGGCTATTGCTTCCTCAAGGGCAACAACCGTATTGTTGACTTCTACCTGGGTTGCATCAGGATCGTCATAGACAGCCTCCGCAACATCAATAACAGTTTGGAGGTTATCCTTGGAGCCGGGCATGTACTGACCTTCAGCTGTTCCTTCATCAGTGGTTGCAATAAGATTTTCAGCTTCCTGGATCCTTGCCTCCAGTTCCGATTTATCAACTACATCAGGATCATCATCATCATCATCACATGCAGTAATTGCAATCATGGCTCCTGTAACCATCAGGATCATAAGAACCTGTAACCATTTGATTTTTTTCATAATTTTTTGAATTTATCGGTTAATAATTGACGTTAATTATTGATCTGGTTGTTAATATCAACCTCACTCTGAGGAACCGGGAAATACCTGTGCTCTGTATAAACAAAATTCGTTTGCGATAGTTTATTTTCAGCATAGTTTTCACCATAGCGCATCAGGTCATAAAAACGATGGAATTCAAAACCCAGTTCCACCCTTCTTTCATTGCGGATAATCTCACGCAGCTGATCCTGACTGGTTGTGGTAATATCGGGCAGGAGTCCGTCGGGCACGTTACCAAATCCTTCAAGCGAATCATCGTGCAAATAACTCTCCCGCGCACGCTCTCTTACCATGTTGAGAGGCACAAGGGCAAGGGCGCTCTGACCCGATTCGTTGAGCGCCTCGGCTTTCATAAGCAAAATTTCAGCATATCTCATGAAAACATAATTAAGATTGCCATTGCCCTTGATGCCTGCGGGTATTTCAGACAGAGGCTGCAAATGTTTCTTCTGTAAAAATCCGGTTGGTGACCAGGCAGGATTGAATTCCTCACCATTGAGCCAGATTGTTCCTGAACGTCCCAGGGTATAATCGAGCCTTGGATCAAATATACCTTCGGGGGTCTGCTCAAAAGCAGCAAAAAAATCCTCTGTGGGTACATTGAAAAAATAGCCGTTTTCATGCTGTGGTGCGAACCACTGATTCATCGCATTCCCCTGAAACGGATCCTGCCCTGAAAGGTGCTGTATTTCGAATACTGACTCGGCATTATTTTGCGTAGCGTCAGTAAAATTATGGCTGTAGACTGGCATAAGAGAATACATGCCTGATTGTTCAATGTCATGAATAGCATCAAGACACTGTTGGTAATTTTCCTGAAAAAGAGAAACCTTGGCCAGAAGGCCCAGGGCAGCACCCCGAGTGACCCTGCCGTGAACAGCGCTTTCAGGCAGTATTGCCGCAGCCTGCACCAGGTCATTTTCAATCTGCTGGTAAATTGCCGGAACCGAAGAAACCGGAATATGCAGTTCATCGACTGACATGGCCGGCGTTGTTTTCAGGGGCACTTCCCCGTAAATATTTACAAGATGGAAATAATAGTATGCCCTTAAAAACCTGGCTTCGGCAGTAACCGACTCCCTGACGGCATCGCTGACATCAGGCCCTAAACGATTGATGACATCGTTGGTTCTGGATATTCCCTCAAAATACCTCTGCCACATGTTTTCAAGATAACCGTTGTCGCGTGTATAGGAAAACTGGCCGATAAACTCAATTTCGCTCTGGTCTCCGGGAATGCCCCCTTTAATGGCATCATCTGAAGCCACATCACCAAATACCCACAAGGGGTTCTGGATCGAGGTAAAACTCATTGGCTGGTAAGCAGCGGTCAAAGCCAGGCCGGCATGATCATCGGTTTGGAAAAAGGTGCTGCTGGTATATATTCCCTGCATTTCCTCATCGAGGAAATCGCTGCAGCCCGCCACCAGAATAATACCTGCTAATGTTAATCTGATTAATCTCATACTGGTATATTTAAATGTTTCTGTTCAAAAACTCTTAAAAATTAAGCTGTATGCCCACGTTAAAGGACCTGGCAAGGGGGTAGGTGCCCCAGTCGATTCCTGCTGCGGCATCGCCCTCTTCCTTTGAATTGTCGCTGGTTGTCATCTCAGGATCCAGTCCCGGATAATTGGTAAAGGTCAACAGGTTATGGGCAATGAAATATATTCTTGCATTCCGGATCCTCAGACGTGACGAAAGGTTTTCAGGGAGGGTGTATCCGAACTGCAGGTTTTTTAGCCGCAGGTAGGACCCATCCTCTAAAAAACGGGTTGACGGTCTTGTGTTGTTGGCCTTGGCACTCCAGGAGGCCCTTGGTTGTGTGTCAGAAGTACCTTCTCCCCTCCAGCGCTCATCGTAATACCGCATAGTAACATTGAATGGGCGGTAAAACCCCTCAATATCTGTTGCCACCTGGTAATATATACTATGGCCGAAATCACCCTGCCAGAACAATGAAAGATCAAAATTCCTGTAATCGGCACCCATATGGAAGCCTGTGGAGAATGTCGGTATGGCGCTGCCTACATGGACCCGGTCAAGCTCATTTATAAATCCGTCACGATTCTGATCAACGTAACGAACATCACCGGGACGGATATTCCTGCCCTGGTATGCACTGGTTACAATACCCTGGTTGTTTTGAAAGATTCCATCCATCTCGTAGAGATAAAATGAACCCACAGGGTATCCTTCCTCTGTTCTGGTTGCAAAAACACCCTGATCGATGCGCCCGCCAAGAATGCTGCCAACAAGATCCAGCACTTCATTGCGCAGGTAGCTGAAATTGCCTGCAAAGTCAACTCCTACCTGTCCCAGCCTGTCCCGGTAACCAAGTTCCACCTCCACCCCCTGGTTCAGGATCTCTCCATTGTTTACCCATGCAGGGCTTGCATATCCGGCTGAGGGAGGAATTGGTTCCAGTACCAGCATGTTGGCCGTTACCTTCCTGTAATAATCCACTGCCAGTGACAGGCGGTTACCCAGGGTGACAAAATCCAGTCCGATATCCCATTGGGTACTGGTTTCCCACTGCAGGTCCCTGTTTCCAAGAACTGATATTGCGTATCCCTCTCTCATCACCCCGCCAAACGGGTAATTCCTGTTGGTGCCAATCTGGTCGGAATAGGCGTAGTTCCCGACTTCCTGGTTTCCGATGGCCCCGTAACCTGCCCTTATTTTCAGGATATTTACGAAATCAACATCAGCCATAAAATTTTCCATGTCAAGGCGCCAGCCACCAGATACACTGAAAAAGGTACCCCAGCGGTTTTCGGGACTAAAACGGGAAGAACCATCCCTTCGGACGGTAAATGAGAGCAAATATTTTCTGTCGAATGAATAATTGACCCTTCCGAACAATGATAACAGGGAATTGGCCCACCTGCTTTCCGAAACCACCAGGCTGCCAAGTCCGTTTCCCAGGAGCACCAGCCGGTCATCCTGATCCGGGAAATTCCCCTGGGTAGTATTATCAGAATACCCCTCATTCCTGATGGCTTCCGTTCCGGCCATTGCCGACAGGTCGTGTCTTCCGGCAAATTGACTGTTGTATGAAAATACGTTGCTTGCCGTGAAGGACTGGAAATAGCCGTTTGATATCTGTAAAGAGTTGGGATTATTGATCCTTTGGTTGGTTCCCCATGTTTCATTGAACCTCCGGTGATTTATATCGGTTCTGTCCATACCGAGTGTAGTGGAAAAATGCAACTGGGGGAAAAGTTGAATATGGGAGTTGATATCACCGAACAACCGGTTTTGACGGATATTATTGTTCATTTTATTAGCCAGTCCGACCGGGTTATAACCATCACCAAAAAAACGCTGTTCGGCAGGAAGATCTACAAAATTACCATCCTGATCATAAACGGGAATAGCAGGAGTCCGGAACAGTGCATACCGCACCACGCTCCCGCCGTTACCCCCAAACCCGTCACCACTGCTCCCGATTATATCATTATCACTTCTGGCTATATTAATGTTTGTTCCCAGTCTTATAAAATCATTAACCTGGCTCGTCAGATTCACCCTGCCGGAATATCTTTCGTAGTCAGAACCGGTGATTATCCCTTCCTGCTGAAATAAGTTTCCGGAAATCAGGAAGGTGAGCTCTTCGGTGCCGCCGCTGACTGACAGCATCTGGTTTTGGATCATACCTCTCCTGAAAATGGCCTCCAGATGGTTGACATCAGGCAGGGAGGCTGCAAGTTCATCACTGATCAGGCGGCGGAGCAGTATTGGATTATCTATAAACGCATTGTCGTTACTGGCCGCTTCATTATACATTTCCACGTACTGGTCGCGGTTGGTCATTTGAGTAAGCGGTCCGTGCTGCTGAAAACCAAACTGGGAGCTAAATTCTATCCTGGGCCTGCCCTCTATTCCCTTGCGTGTTGTAATAAGTATTACGCCATTATTTGCCCTTGCACCATAAATTGCAGCCGAGGCAGCATCCTTCAGGATGCTTATGGATTCTATATCGTTTGGCGACAATACATTCAATGCATCCACCGTTGGCACACCATCAACAATATAGAGCGGATCGTTGCTGCTGTTGATGGAGCCTACACCTCTTATCCTTACACTCACTCCCTCTCCGGGCATACCGGTATTGTGGGTCACATTCACCCCTGCGGCACGCCCCTGCAAAGCCTGATCAACTCCCGGCACGGGTACTGACCTGATCCTTTCCGATTCAACATTTGACACAGAACCGGTCAGATCCACTCTCCTCTGCACACCATACCCCACAAACACAACCTCATCAAGAGCCTGCACTTCTTCGGCCATTACCACGTCAATCTGCGATTCCGTTCCCACCACCCGTGTTTGTCTCTCGTAACCGATAAAGGTGAAAACCAGTACCGGATCTTCCTCATCCGGCGGGAGATCTATTTGATAATACCCGTCCAGATCAGTTGATGTGCCGATTGCAGTGCCCTCAATTACAATGGTAACGCCCGGCATTCCTGCGCCCTGCTCATCAGTAACCCGCCCGCTCACGCCTGATGGCTGGGCCTGGCTGATTACCGGTTGTTGCGCTAAAAGAATCATTGCCAATAAGCTGATGCTGTGAACTATTAACTTTTTCATAGGTCCTTAGTTTATTTTCCAAAAGAACATTTCACTGCCTGGATCCGGCTGGTACGGTTAATTTTATCCGTATTTAATACTGCCGGTAGGCGACTACAATATCGCCTGCCAGTATATTCCCGTCACGTTTAACAAGATCATTTTCCTGTGGGATTTCCACTATAAGTCTTGCATTCAATGCCTGGATGGTTATGGTTATTGTATTGGTTATGCTTTCTGCGACAACCTCTTGGTTTATAATGTCATAAAGATAAACAGGGTCGCCGTCATAGAAATATTCAATATCCCTGGGCTGATCGAAAGGATTATATAACAGATAGGTAGGGTAGGCATCATCCCTGAAAAAATCGGTAGCAAGGCAGTCAAGTCTTAGAATTCCCTCTACACTGGTTTTTTGAATAATGGCGCCAAAGATACCTGCGTGTGATGAGCCGTAGATGCCGAACTGGGAAACATCGGGATTTCCATCCACCCACAATGGACCGTCTCCAAGAGCAACCGGCGAAACATCCTTAAGGGAAGGAATTCCGAAAAGATCTGTCTTTTTCAAACCTTCGTAGGCAATCACATTACGGGTAAGGTACTTCTTCCCGGGAAGTGTCTGGTTGCCGTCAGGTATTTCATTCGGATAAAACAACCGTGCTGCATTGGCAGCATTGAGCATCCATTTTCCAATGGTTTCGGCATACTCAGGAGCGTACCTGACCATGGGCACAAGGGGCCAGGCCATATCGAAAGTATTCATAAGAAAGGCATACCCGCCGTCATGTGCCCAGCTGCCCTGCAGGCCATGTACATCGAAATCCCCCCATCTCTCATTTATTATGCCCCAGCCATAGCGGCCATCCCGGGCATGAGTACCCTCAAATGTCCAGTCCAGAACAGGATGGAAATCATAATCCGAACCATGCACGGCATTAAGCCGGGCGGCAGTATATGCTCCAAAAGGCATAAGTACCTCGTAAAAACGGCTCTCTTCCTGTGACAGAAGGGCCTCTGTTGCTGATTTTGCTCCCTGCAGGAACCTTGCATCTCCGAATTTCTGATGGGCAGCAAGCAGAAGCCATGCATGGCCTGCTGCTGCATCCTCCTGGTAGGGAATATGACTTCTCTGGCCTTCCATGGCCGAATAGTCGAAAAATGAATAATGATAGTCCCCGTTCAGGACTGAGTCGGCTCTGTAAAACTGCTCGGCAACAAGGAACATCAGGCTGTCGGTGCGTTCAACCATTGGAAAAAGGTCGGCCACGGCATAAAAAAGCAGGTTAGGAAACACATCATACCACCAGTCGCGTCCGTAACCTCCCCCGAGCAGCCCGACACGCTGTGAAGTATTATTCATGAAAATATTCCATCCGTTCTCAATATTGAAATAGTTCTGTATCATCTTAACATAGTTATAGCCATCCTGGGAGGTTTTGTCAATGCCCACCAGTCCGGCGCTCATTATTGCCCCCAGGCTGTTGATTGCTTCATGAAACTCACCGCCGTGAGCTTCCGGGCCTTGCCGCACATCGCCAATCGCAGTATACAATCCAAATGTTTGCTGCGGGAAGTTCCTTTGACTGTTGTCCAGCCAGATGAATGGCAGGTATTCATTTGATGCATTATGATCAAAAACATAATTGTCGAAATTTTTTGCCATCTCCTTCCAGTCCAGCATCTTGTAGGGTTGAGGAAATGCAGGCATTGTCTCCACCCTGGCAATCCGTACCTGCTCCACAGGCTGGTTCTGACTGCATGCTATAAAGACCGGCAACAGCAGAAGGAGGAATAATCCTGACAGATTCCGCGGTGTTATGACATATATGTTTTTTATGGTCAGCATAGTCTTAATTTATCATGCATAAAGTTTTGGGGCTGAAAGCTCCGGGTGTTCGGCCTTAACCTCATCGATGGTTTTGTTAACGTGCTTTATAACATTTTTAGCTACCGGTATGGAAATCATCTGAATAAGGGCAACTATCACAAGTGAATATCTCAGGGCGACAGTTTCAGAAACATAGAAAGCCAGTCCGATGAAAAGTACAAGCCCGAAGAACCGGCCAAGATAAAGCCCGAACTCATGATTGAAGATGTAGGCATATTCGCTGCGGTTTTCCTTCACCGAAAGGACATCTATAACCCTCATCTGAATGGGGAAGTAGGCAATATCATGAAGGGGCATGAACAGGACCTTGCAGAGAACGAAAATAATAACGCCAAGGGCGGAAAATAAAATCTGGTTGGCCAGCGCACCCAAAAGGAAGATAGTCATGCCGGAGGCAAAAATGGCCAGTCTGTGCGTGGGTTTAGTCGTCCTGCCGAGTATATAGAGCATAACAGCAGTCAGTACACCACTTATGCTCTGAACAGCACCCAGGGTGCCCTCGTCGCCAACCAGTCGCATTATCAGAATGGCAGGTGCAGTAACCAGGTAACCCTGTACCATGCCCTTTAAGGAAGCAAGGACTAGCATTTTCCTCCAAAGCAGATCGAAACGGAAATGCAAAAACTGCTTCTGCCTGGGATTCCTGAATTTATCCTGATGAATTACAATGCTCGAGAGAATTGTGAGCAGCAATACCACCCCGGCAACAACCCGGTAGGCACCGGCAATATTGCCGTCAAACCAGCCAAGACTGGTGCTCCTGACCAGAAACCATCCAACCACGGCAGGCACGAAAATAAAGGTGATGGTATAGAAAAATGTCTCCACTCCGTAATAGTAGTTTCTGTTCTGATCGTTAGTGGTGTCAAGTGTGAGAAAATCGCGGTTGGCCCAGAAAAAACCAAATGAAGCGCCCATAATCAGTCCCGCGATGGCAACCCCGCGCATACTTATCACGCTCAGTGTCATCATGAACATCATGGAGATGCCACTTAAAAGCATCCCGAAGCTGTACAGATGTGATATGTTTATTTTTTTCAGCAGGTAGCCGTTAATAAAAAATGTGACAGGTATACCGGTATAAACGCAAAGCTGGTAAACTGCGACCATGGCCGGATTGTCGGAGGTGCGCATGATATAGGCTCCTACAAAGATGTCTATCACAGGAAGGACAAATGCATATATCATATTGGTGATAAGCACAAGCCGCATATCCCTGGGCATTGACATAAAGAAGCGGTATTCGGTCAGAATTTTATTCTTCATGAATATAATGACTGATTAAATAATCCTGTACCTGCCTTTGCACCGGCTGTGGCGGGAAAGCCGGGTACGGGTCAGTTTAACAGCGATTTAAGGATTTCATTCACAGACATCTCTGCACCGCAAATAACCTCGTCGCTGGCACCATAGTAGATTGTAATTATATCGCCATCAACAATATGGCCATTGGTGAAGATGACGTTGCCAAAAAAACCCTTCTTCTCGTATTCCATTGCCGGTTCCATTATGGGGTCATGGCTGCGGGCAATCACCTTTGACGGATCATTGCCGTCCAGCAGGATAGCCCCCAGGCAATAGCGGTTGTTACTGTCGGCGCCATGGTAGATCTCCAGCCACCCTTCGGGTGTGGCAATTGGTGCCGCCCCGGCCCCGACCCTTGCACTGTCCCACATATTTGGGCGGGTTACTGCAACACACCTGTGATTTCCCCAATGCAGTAAATCAGGTGATTCTGCTATCCATATGTAGTTTCCTCCCAATTCCGGACTGCTGGGCCGGTGGAGTGCATGGTATTTACCATTGATCTTGCTGTTGAAGATCGCGCAATCCTTGTTATGCGGGGGAAAAATCATGCCTTTGCGTGTAAATTCCTTCCAGTCGGTTGTAACCATGTATCCCACACCAACTGCAATTTCAGATACCATTGTGTAGGTAAGATGGTATATCCCGGAAATCAGCGTTACCCTGCAGTCTTCTATTCCAAAAGTTTCAAGGGCCCCTTCCCCGGTAACGGGCGGGTACGACAACGCCTCCCTGAAAACCCTGCCATCGCTGCTTCGCACCAGACGCAGGTGGGAAAGGGTGGTAAGATAGTTCCTGCCATCGTATGAAATTACCCGTGGATCCGAAGCATCAAGCCTGGGATCATCCTCACGGAAGGCAAGGATTTCAATTTCCCCTTCTGCATTGAAAACCGGCACCTTAATACTTCCCTTCTCCTGCCTGGTTCGCTCAGCAACCCTGCACAACATCCATATGTCGCCGTCAAACCGGAAGACTCCCGGATTAAGCAGACATTCAATGTACATCCCGTCAATACTGGGCTTAATGTCTGAGGGTTTTAAAATCGGGTTCTCTTTAAATCTCCTGGCAATATCCATGGTGAATTTTTTATAAGACAAATTTAGCCTCAAGTTCACTCAAAGTTGTGTACCAGGTTTTCAAAATTGTATATAATGTTATCAAAAGGATTTTTATAATGATAACATGGTCTCTGTGACCGTAATAAGGGGGGAGGGGACTGTGAAAACCTGATTGCCTCTATTGTACCACCAAAAAAGAGGCTGATAAAATCCTGCCTTCTGCATTGATCCGGATTGTATAATATCCGGGTGGAAGCCGGGGGGGGAACTTAATTTCCAGGGGTGCTCCCGGCTGATCCTGGAGGATTAACGTATTTCCTGAAATAAAACGGCCACGAATATCAAAAATCTGCCAGTTTATCTTACCCCTGGCATCGAAAACGGCATATATCGAACCCTGACCGGTTGGATTCGGGAACAACAACAGATCATTCCGGCCGGCAGGCAGGGGTAATGATGGTATATCAAGTATCAGGTCTTCTTTGATCTGGCCCGGCGTAAGCCCGAAATCGAAGATTCCTGCCATTGCAATGTCACCAAAAAAGTTAAAATCGTTATTACCCGGAAGGTTCTGCCCGAAGACAAAATTTACCGGCGACTGGTTTATGGCCCCGCTGTGATTTACAAAGGCATCCAGTCTGGCATCCAGCCATATTTCCATGTCCCGGCCATCATAAACGGCCACCACATGGTACCACCGCCCTGCTTCAATCCGGGTTTCCGAATCCAGATCCATTATGCCATTGCTGGTGTTCACGGTAAACCGGAATCTCTCTCCGGTGACAGATATCTTGTACCTGTGTTCCCAGCTGCCATGGGAAACGGGGTGCTGTTCGGAGGCAGTAAATTCTTCAACCCTTATGAACATGGCGACAGAAAGTGCCTCTGAAAAATTCAGCACTTCCGATTCGGGAAGAAGGATGAAAGCAGTGTTGCCGTTAAAATGCGCGGCATGATTTTCCCGGTTGTTCATATCGGCAGTCCAGACGATCTCCCCACCGGGTGTGCCGTGGAGGTCATTCCCGCTGTCATCACTGGCATTTCCCCTGAAACGGTAAAATGCCACCCTGTTACCCGGTGGATCAGTTGGATAATCGCGAACCATGATCCTGACACTATCCAAGGCAGATAATCCGGCGGGATTGCTGACAAGGCAGGAAATATAATAATCTCCTTCCTGATCAGGCACTGTATAGGAAACCAGTTCTCCGGTGCCGGAAATTTCACCGGCTGCGACACTCCAGGAGAACTCCAGGGGCTCATCATAATAATCGGTGGCATCACAGAAAAGCTTTATGACATCGCCAGGCCTGCTTTTGCGGGGGTCAGCCACAATGTCGTGTATTACAGGGGGATGGGGAATCCTTTCAACAACCTCAATTATTATTGACAATGAATCCGATAATCCATCCTCGTTGGTTACCTTGCAGGCAATGGTATATGCACCCTCTTCCTGCGGCGCAGTAAACTCAACCTCTTCCCCGGCAACAAATACCGAACCGGGCAGGTACCACCTGTAGGTAAGTTCCTGGTTCTCACGATCGGTTGCTGTACAGTATATGGTGATCCTGTCACCGGTAGCCACAATTGTATCGGTTCCTGCCAGCGCCTTGATCCTGGGCGGGGTATCACCAGGGGATAAACCGTTGTTGTAATCAATGATCACCTCTCCGGCCAGAGTCTGTGAACCCCGGATAGTTATCTGTTCATGCTGCGGCACAACCACTAGCATGGCGACCCCGCCCGGGGGTAGATTAAAAGTGGCCATGCCGGATTGTGACTCCATAATTGTCTGGTGATTAATTTTGTTGTAGAGCTTATGGTTTCCCGGTGGAAGGTAAAGATCAACAGATTCTTCCCCTTCATACGGGTTGTAATATAAATATGTCGGATATGCCTGGTCCCGGTAATAATCGGTCTTCAGAAGGTCGAGCCGGAGGATGCCTTCCACGTTGGTGGTGTCGATCAGGGCAGCCAGGTTTCCAACGTGTGAAGAACCGTAAAGCATGAGATTGGTCTGTGCCCATCCACCCTCGATAGCATCACCGGTGGCATAGGGACTGTGGCCATGCCTTGTCTCACGAAGTGCTTCATAGGCAATATATGATCCGGGATCATAGGTTTGCGCCCATTCAAAATTATCCTGCATGTCAGCAGGCATGTATGCCGGGTAAAACAATCGTGATGCGTTAGCCATGTTCAGGACCCATCGTGCAATGCTCCCTGCGAAGCGCTGGTCATACCGCACCATTGGGACAAGAGCACCTGCCTGCTGAAAACCATTCATCATAAATGCATAATCGTTCCCGTCATCGTTGGCTTCACCGATAAGACCGTAAACATCATATCCTCCCCATGTTCCGGCTATCGCACCCCATCCCCTTAGATCCCCGCGGTCGAAGCACCAGTTAACCATTTTTTCAATATCGTACCGGGTGCCAATCTCGGCATTCATGCGTGCCGCGGTATACGCACCGTAGGGGAGCTGCAGCTCGTAGGAGGGATTTTCCTCCCAGCCTGAAAGGAACTCCATGGCCCATTCAGCACCTTTCAGGTACTCCCTTTCTCCGGTTGACACATAAGCATTATATAGGATCCAGGCTATTGCCCCGGCCGCTTCGGGCTGCCTGACTCCCTCATCCAGGGGACTCATGGTTTCCATGCTCCAGGCCCGGTAGTTCATATAGGGCTCTGACCAGGGCGCATCCGATGCTCCCATAGTCCGGAGGGCCTGCATCCACTGGCTTGCCATTACAGGCAGTTGCTCCCCGAATACTGATATTTCAGGATATAGATATTTCAGCTGCATGAAAAATACATTCGGCATGGTTTCATACCACCAATCATGCCCTGAGCTGGTAACCGGATGGTTCAGGTAGATATTCTCCGAGGGCCGCCTGTTGAAATATTCCCTGGCCATCGAAGCCCAGTTATGGCCGAACTGATCGCTTTTGTCAATTCCCGCAAGAGTAGCACCCACAAGGGCCGGTAAGGCATTGATAGCTTCCCCTGAGAAAGGGAAGCTGGTACCCACCGCGGTATGAAGTCCGAAGGACGGATGATCGGAATAATTAACAGTATTTTCCCTGAAAAAAACAAGGGGAAGATACTGACCGGTAAGGTCATGGTTAAAAACAAGAGAATCGTAGCCCCTCGCCACTTCTTTCCAGTCGCGCATCATAAAAGGCTGGGGAAAATCAGGCATCCGGCTGATCCGTGGTATTTCAATCTGCTGTCCTGAAGCATCACCGGTTGATGATGGCAGCACCACGGTTATAAACATCAGGTAAAGAAAAAGAACCCTGAAAAATAAATTCATCTCTTATTTTTTGTAAATTTAAACAAAGAGTATGACGAACTTGTAAACCCTGAAAGCAAAAGTATATACTCCATTATCAAAATACCCGTTTAAAATGAATAATGACATCAATAAGGTAACAGGCAATATACAGCACCATTCAGGCCAAGGCCGCAATCCAGCATGAATCCGTAACATCCGGTGGTCAGGCACCTAAACAAATTTGGTCTTAGTGTTGCCTGAAAGTCACAAACATCAGAAATGCTAACAAAGTTTTTTCAATAACATGCTTAATAGCCGAAATAAACTTTTCTTTTTGTTGTTAATTCTCGCCGGACTGAATAGCACCGCCGGAGAAGACCCTATGTGGCAAACGGCAAGGATCACCGGCCTGCAGGGCCTTTCAAACAGCGCGGTAAATACCATCTATCGTGATAACCATGGTTATATGTGGTTTGGCACCTGGGACGGACTCAACCGCTTCGACGGGAAAAATATCAAAACCTATTATCCTGACCTTTTCGATGACCAGGCCATAACCAATAACATTATCCGCCGGATGCTTGAAGACAAGCACGGGAATCTCTGGATTGTAACAGAAAAGGGGATCAACAGGTATTCCCATGATATGGAGAGCTTCTCAGCCTGGTTTACCGATTACCCCGAACTTACGCTCCAGGAACAGAGCCTGAAAGCTATTTCCGGACATGACGGGAATATCTGGGTAAATGCATATGGTTTGGGGATATTCAGATTTTTGCCCGGCCAGGATGATTTTGTACCCGTTTCAATGCAGGCTTTTTCAAAAAACGACTTAAAGAGGGTTGCCGATTTTTACTTCTACAAGGAAGAATTGTATATTTTGATTGATGATTCGCTTACTGTAATGAATATCAATACCGGAGAGCCGGAAAAAAGAATTTTCATTCCTGATTTGCACCAGGATTTCAAGTTTGCCGCAGCCGGGGATACCTGGTTCTATGAGTATAACAGGCAGGTATTTCTGGTTCACGGATTACCGGGCGGGGGACTGGCTTTTTTGAATACCGCTTCAGAGGAGGTCTTTCAGGTTAAACCAGGAGATGCCGGCTTCAGGGTTACCGCTCTGGATATGTCGGTGCGCGGGCAATTTCTATGGCTTGGTACGGACGACGGGAACATTTTCAGACTGTGCCTGCACAAAAATCCGGAACCACAATCGGTCCTTCATAAGTTGCCCGAGCTTGCCGATAAGAAAGTAAAGATATGGTCCATAACCGAAACACCCGATGATCTGCTCTGGATCGGAACAGATGGCGAGGGTGTTTTCCGCAGCATACTCGAGCCAAAGCCCTTTTTCTGGATCGCTCGCGGGGAACCTGAGCACCGTCAGTTAAACCACCAGATAGTCAGGGCTATATACGAGGATAGCGGGGGGAACCTTTGGGTTGGAACGAGAGGTAACGGCTTGAATTACATCCCTTTTCAAAAGGGGGAAACAAAATATTACAATACCTCGAACGGACTTACCCACGATGCAGTACTTTCGCTTCAGGAGGATCATAACAACAATCTCTGGATAGGTCATGATGGCATGGGAATTGACATCCTTGACAGGGAAACAGGGACGTTTCACCATTTCCCCGATGAGTTGGCGGGTGCTGAAGATATTGAGTTCGGTTCTGTTTATGCAATATGTGTGGATGCCTTCGGTCAGGTATGGCTGGGTACAAGCGGATATGGCATCCTGGGGCTGAATGTAAGGAAACACGATGGGAAATTCACACTCACCGATTTTATGCATATAAAAAGTGAAAGTTCCGGCGATCCCCTGAGAAGCAATATAGTATATTCAATTGTTGAAGAAAAACCAAATACCCTATGGCTGGGGACCAGGGGTGCCGGTATATACCGGTTAAATACGCTCACCGGGCAGCTTGAAAACTATGCCTTAGCGACTCCCGGAACTCCAGGCCTTACCGACAATGATATCCTCAGTCTTCATCTGGATGCACGGAATTTTCTGTGGGCAGGAAGCAGCTGGGGACTGACAAGGATAAACATCAACTATACTCCCTTTGCCTTCAGGAATTACACAATCCATAATGGCTTGCCCAGTAACACCATCCATGCAATCCTGGACGACAAACAAGGGAATATCTGGTTAAGCACCAATAAGGGATTAAGTCAGCTGATCGTTGAAGAGGAAAGATTCCTGAATTTCAATATTGATGATGGATTGCAAGGTAATGAATACACCGACGGAGCTGCCTGTCACGGGCAAAGTACCGGCAGGTTTTATTTTGGCGGAATAAACGGACTGAACTGGTTTTATCCTGAAAATATCAGGATTTCGAAAAACAAAGCAGAACTTCTTTTCACCGGGCTGAAACTTCATAATACCATGATCCTTCCCGGCGACTCAACCAGGATCCTGCCAAGGAATATAAATGAACTTGATAAGATTACGTTAAAATATCACCAAAATTTCTTTACCATTGAATTTACAACTCTTAATTTTATCAATCCCGGGAAAAGCCTTTTTGAATATATGCTGGAAAACTTCCACAATAACTGGGTTTTTTTGGGTAACCAGCGCGAAGCCATACTTACCAATGTTCCCCCGGGTTCATATACACTTAAGGTAAGAGCTTCCAACGAAGACGGCGTATGGTCCGACGAAGTCAGGACGATGCAGATTATCATAATGCCCCCTTTCTGGAAAACATGGCCGGCTTACCTTATATATGCAATTCTGCTGTTTATTGCTGTTTTTGGTCTGCTCCGCTATCACACCGTACAGACCAGGAAAAAGCAGCAACGGGCAAAGGAAATTTTACAGCAGGAAAGAGAAAAGGAACTGAACAGGTATAAACTGGAATTCTTCACTAATCTTGCCCACGAATTCGGCACTCCCCTGACGCTGATCTTTGCCTCTGCCACCAGCCTGCTCAATGCGGATAAGAATTCAGACGAAACCTCCGCACTGACAAGAACAATTTATCAGAATTCCAAAAGGATGCAGAGCCTGGTGCAGGAGTTACTTGAGTTCCGGAAAATTGAAACAGGCAGGGAAAAACTAATCCTGAGCAAAGTGGAGCTGATAAATGCTTTGAATAATATAGTGTCTAATTTCCTCCATTTTGCCAGGGAGAATGAAGTTGAACTTAGTTTTGAACCCCGGGAGCATGAACTTTTCTGCCTGCTTGATCGTGTCAAACTTGATAAGATAATCCTTAACCTGTTGAGCAACGCCATTAAAAACACACCTGCCGGCGGCAGCGTAACACTGGGGGTAAAATTATCAGGAAAAAACATTCAGATTGACGTTACAGACACTGGCACAGGAATAGCGCCGGAGTCAATTCCATTTATTTTCGATAGTTTTCATCAGCAATCGCCAGAAATTGAAAAGAATACGAGAACCTTCAAGGGAATTGGTATCGGACTGGCCTACACCAGGAGCCTTCTGGAACTGCATGGGGGAAGTATCACAGCGGAAAGCCGCCAGGGCAAAGGGAGCACCTTCACCGCCATGCTGCCCTACAAAATACCTGATACTCCCGCAAAGGAGATCATTTCTTTACCTGCTCCGGTTAACAGGAATAACTTGAAGGAAGGTGATACTGAAGAAATTTATGCTGAATACAGGTACCATAAATCCATAATTTCTTCCAAGGCCGATTTATGGACCATGCCAAAAAAATATAAAATACTTGTGGCCGAGGATGACCCTGAACTCTCAAATCTTCTGTACAACATGCTTTCCGAACTGTACGATGTAACTGTTAGGAATAATGGATTGCAGGCACTCGAAGCAATCCGGTCCAAAAGGATCGATGTTGTTGTCAGTGATGTTATGATGCCTGAACTTGATGGTTTGTCCCTCTGTAAAACAATAAAGAATGACATACTTACAAGCCATATCCAGGTCATTCTTCTTACAGTGCGCTCTGAAATTGAAAATCTTCTGGAGGGACTGGAGATGGGTGCTGATTCTTATATTCCCAAACCGTTTCACCCCAGACACCTGTTGCTTAAGATTGAAAAACTGCTTAAAGCGCGCGAACAGGCCTCTGAATATTTTAAAGCAAACCTGGGAACATACTCCCATAAACTCATGCAGGATTACTCTCCCGGAGATAAAAAGCTGCTGGAAAAGTGTATTGCCTTTATCGGGGAAAACTACTCCAGCGAAGACCTTGACGCCACCCTGATGGCATCGGATCTGGCCCTTAGCAAAGCACAGCTCTACAGGAAGATAAAGGCTTTAACCGGCCTGACCCCACATAGTCTTATTAAAAATTACCGTTTAAAGCGGGCCAGGGAACTGATTGCAGAAGGTGATTACTCCGTTTCTGAAATTATTTACATGACGGGCTTTAATAACCGGACGTATTTTTATCGTTCATTTAAGGAGGCCTTTGGGAAGCCCCCGGGAGAGATGAATAATGCAAAGCACATGTAGCCTTCCCCTTGCCGGAAAGCAGGACCAACCTGTTAACACTGGTTTCTTGCACAAGGACTGTTTGTAACAAAAAACCCAATAAAACCTCCTATAAGCGTGCTTTTCAGACCATCGCCGAATGAAAATGCATTCATATGCCGGGCTTCCGTAAAATAAAAAAATCCAAAGCCTATTACTGCCCCGATGATAATACTGAGCACAGATCTTTTGAAACTTTGTGATTGTATTATGCGCTTTAGCCCCTTGCTTTCGGACTGGAATTCTAATTTCTTAATTTTCATATTGCTTGGATATATAAAAATGTAAATATATAGATAAAAAAATACAGATTATTAAAAACAGTAAAAACTGACTGATTGGATGGTTTATTCCTGGTATGAAACGTCATATGCCGATGTTGACAATTTAATATTAAGCATGCATAATTTTATGTTTCAGGATTCGTTTAAAACAGTCATATGGGAATATTAATCAGGCTTGGTTTTCTTTTAACAATAGTCGCAGGAGCCACTAATTACCTGGATGCAAGTGAAGTCCATGTTACAGAAAAGATTGCCGGAATAAGGTCTGCACATGTCCCTGCACCTCCGCTACGACCACCCCCTGAAGGGAGCACATCGGCCAGGAGACGAACAAGGCCGGGGTACAATTCCATTCAGATTGCCATTTCAATTTATCCGCCCGGAAGTAACAGGAAGGTTTCCGGGGTCTGTTCTGAGACAGATGCAAGTGAATTGAAAAAAGATGATCCCGCTTTCTGCGGTATGTCTGTCTTCGACGATTCAGATTTTGAAATTGATTATTCAAACAAGGTTTTTGGATGGGTCCAGGAGGCTACCAGGAAATTTTCACCTGATTCCTGGTACCTGCTTATGCAATATGATGAATTGCCAGGTGTTTCCCAGTGTGTGCTTTCCTGCGGGAGAATAATGGAGATGCCCAAACCTGCTGAAACATTCCAGTTCCTTTCAGGAGACAACGTATTCGATGTCATGGACAGGATGTCTACGAACATACACGAAATTTCTCATGCTTTTTCACGAAAAAATATCTTTAAATATGCCTGGGAAAACGACATTACCCTGGAGATGGGAAATGAAGGACGGCTTATTTACCTCACGCCATCCGAATCATATTTAATTACCTATCCCAGGGATTCCCTGTTTCCCGCCGCCAGGCTTGCCCGAAATATTCCTGAAAGCGTCAGGACTTTAAGATACAATACCTACATAAGCGGAAGCACATCTACACAAACGCATGGGGTTCTTGCATTACTGGATGAACTGAATGCCTATTTCCTGGGATCAAGATTCAGGTACGAAATGCTGGAAGCATATAAAATGGCCGGTAATACTTCTGCTGATGGTTTTTTTGAATGGATTTCAGGAGCTCAGGGCACAATGGGCGCATTCTTCGAAATCGATTACTTTATACTCGAATACCTGCTTTATATGAAATCGCATCATCCCCGGCGTTATGAGCTACTGAGATCAAACCAGTCCTTCCGCGAAGCCTGGCTTGCAGTACGTACCTCTTACAGCAGCCTGCTGAACGGGTATTTTCAAACGATCAATGATGAGATGAAGGATTTAAATGCTTCCGGGGAATTTGAACTAAAGATTGATAATAACAGAATATTGATACGCAGAACAGGTTACAAACCCTCAAGCAGGCTTATTATTTCCAGCGCCATGGAAAGGTTGCTGCCGGTCCTTCAAAGCAGCCGCTACCTTGAAATAAAGCAGGATTTTGCCCTTGCTTATGCCGGGGGCAGCTCCTTCAATTTTCCAGTCACAGACTGATCTCCTGTGGCCGCCATTCAATTCTGATCACGCAAAACTCGTTTTTATCCATTTGGTAAGAAAATAACGAAGGTTTTTTTTTACTTTGCGGTATAAATTGATTGTGGGATAAATTAAGTCCCTGATAAACCCGAAAATCTTAAACCCTTCATGATGCATTTACCAGGTAAGGAATTAGGCGTTGTTGCCTATGGAGTAAAAACAGGTATTATCACATCTGATGACAACATAATTGAAGTCATAAAAAAAACGATCGAAAAAAATCCGGATTTAATAAGTGACAGGGATATTATATGTGTAACTGAATCGGTTGTTGCGATTACCCAGAATAATGTTGTAAAGCTATCTGATGTTTCCAGGGAAATAAAGTCCAGGCTGAACCTTGAAAAGGATTCCACAGTCGGGGTTGTTCATCCGATTTTGTCAAGGAACCGTTTTTCCATGCTGTTAAAAGCAATAGCGAAATCCGTACCTGCAGGCAAGGTGATCATTCAGTTGAAGTTCCCTTCCGATGAGCAGGGGAACCCGGTCATTTCAAAGGAAACATTAAAAAGGATCAATAAGAAATACGATGACATAATCACGGTAGATGATATTGGAAGCGACAGGTTATTCCACCCTGAAACAGGGATGGATTATATTCAGTATTATGAAACAATTGTAAATGAATCAGGTTGTGAAGTTGAGATATTCCTGGCAAATTCATTTGAGCATATAATCCAAAAGAAACCGGATGCAATAATTGTGAGCAATGTCCATAAAAGGAAAGAAGTCCATGAAATAATCAGGGAAACGGGTTACAGGAATGTAATCAGCCTGCAGGACATTTATTCTGACCCCCTGAATGGAAAATACTCGGAATTTGGTCTGCTGGGCTCAAACCTGCTTGACCCTTTTAATGAACAATTGAAATTAATGCCAAAAAATTCAGATCAGGTTTGCGAGGAGATAAGAAAAATGGTCAATGATGAGTTTGGCAAGGATGTAGAAGTGATCATATATGGAGACGGTGCATATAAGGACCCTGAATCGGGAATATTTGAACTTGCCGACCCTGTCTCCTGCTTTGGCTGTACACAGGGTATAAAAAACAGGAACAGGATTGGTGTCAAGACTAAATACCTGATGCAAAAACTCCATAATGAAGGCAGGTCCAGGGAAGAGATTGAAAGGACAATTCAGAAAGAAGGGGTGAAATTAGCCGAAAAGCATGATAAACTGTCCTTCAGCGCCCAGGGAACAACCCCAAGGAAGATAGAGAACCTGGTCTCCTCGCTTGCTGACCTGGTTTCAGGAAGCGGAGATGAAAACACCCCGGTAGTGATAGTCCGCGGTTTCATTTGACACCATTCCCGGATAAAGTTTGTTTGTACCCTGCCTTCTGAATATGGTGGCATGCCGGCAAAAGACATGTGATCCGGGGAGGCTGCAGAGGGTGAATCAAAAATCCCCTCCCGGGGAATGCTGACTGCCATACCCTTTCGGTGAATTATTGGGCCAGGGTGACGGTTTCCACATCTACAGTGATCTCCTGGAGCCTTTTGGCGATGTTCCCGGGCATATTGGACTGGTAACGGCCTCCGGTATGCCTGGCAAGGAATTTTTCCATGGCGGCCACAAATGCCATATTGTTTTCGGGCCGGGCAAATCCGTGCCCTTCGTCCGGGGCATTGATATACTCCACCGGGAAGCCGCGGTCACGCAGGGCAACTACTATCTGGTCACTTTCGGCTTTGATCACCCGCGGATCGTTCTGTCCCTGTACCACTAATAGCGGTGATGTGATCCGGCTTGCTGAAAAGAGCGGTGACTGCCTGATTAATTGCTCCCTGCCTCCTGGTGTGGAGGGGTCGCCCATGCGTTCGTGGAATGTTTTTCTGGCCGCTTCCCAATAGGGTGGTATGGAATTCAGCAGGGTTATAAGGTTGGATGGTCCGACAAATGATATACCGGCCGCATACAGTCCTGGCGTGAAAGCAAGGCCCGCCAGGGCGGCATATCCTCCATAGGAGCCACCAAAGATGGCTACCCGGGCAGGATCGGCAATTCCTTTATCAATCAGATATTTTACTCCCCAGGTGATATCATCCTGCATCAGATCGCCCCACTGTTTATTGCCTGCATCAAGGAATGCTTTGCCAAAGCCGGTGCTGCCACGAAAATTGGGCTGAAGGACTGCATAACCCCGGTTGGCGAAAAACTGGGCATAGGTGTTAAAGCCCCAAGTATCCCGTGCCCAGGGTCCGCCGTGGGGCACCACTACCAGGGGGAGGTTCTCCTTACCAAAGCCAACGGGCAAAGTCAGGTATCCGGGTACCTCCAGTCCGTCCGAAGAAGGATAGCGGACAGGGAGCATGGGGGACATGTATTCTTCGGGCAGTCCGGGACGCGGTGTATATTGATAGGACAGGGCCATTTCTTCAAGATCATAAATATAGGCAGAAGGGGGTTTATTGTCTGAAGAGGCTACAACCATAAACACGGATTCGTCTATTGTGCCGGAAGCAAAGGATATTTCGGCATCTCCAAGCTGTGACTTAATATGGTTGTAGTGCATTTCAAAATCTTTATTTTTAAAGTATGCCCTGGTGCGGTCGCCGGTATAAAAGGTGGCGATGATTTCCCGTGTTTTGAGAGACTGCCAGACTCCGCCCAAATCTGTGTGTCCCTCCGGGTCTTCGTCCAGCAAGATTGTATCCGAATTATTGATATCCATCAGGAACAACTTGGTCTTGTCGTGTTCTGCCCCTTTGTTCGAAACCAGGTATATTTTCTCATTTTCTTTGTGGAAACCCGAAGGATAAGCAGTTTCCATCAGGCTCCATTCATAAATGAGCGCCTCTTCATTATCTGCATCCATGCGCCACAGCTCATTGTCTCCATTTTCCAGTGACCGTGATGCCAGCCTCAGCCGATCGTTCCAGTCGAAATCCCAGGAGGTATAACGGTTATTGTTTTCCCGCAACAGGGTCAGTTCACCAGTTGATAGACGGAGCTGAAAGAGATCGTGCCATGAGGGATTCCGCTTGTTTAATCCGACATACATCAGGTCTGTGTCCTTATGGGCCGTGTGAAAGATAATTGCCCTGACTCCCTTCAAATCAGTAATATTGCGCGCCCGGGGGATAATTCCCTGGCCGGCTTCTGCCGGGTTCAGCGCGTAAATATTATAATTCTCATCTCCATCCTTATCCATTACAAAAAGAATGTATTTGCCGTCTCGTGACCAGAAATATGAGCTTACGGGACGGTCCGTACGGTCAGTTGCAGGTACGGCATCATCGAATCCGGCATTACGGGCCTTTATCCAGATGTTACGTGTGCCCCTATAGGGCCTGAGAAAAGAGATGTATTCCCCGTCGGGGGAGATCTTTCCGCCGCTGATCTCGGGGTCTCCGAAAAAAAGTTCCCGGTCAAGAAGTGGAGGTATATTGTTGTTTCGAATTTGTTCTTTGCCCATTTTCTTTTGTAATTAATATTTATTATTTGCTGAACCGAATAATTGCAGCGGGTTAAGGGTCCTTTTCCAATACTTGTATTATTTTCTGAACCCGTAAGCAAAGTTACAATGATTCAGAGATTTTGTTCAGATAATGTTTCAGGCTCAGTTGGACCTTGAAAACAACAACCAGGCCGAAGTATTTATTCAGAAAGATTTTACAAGGGGTATATTGCGTACTGGTGAAAAAAAAAATATTACCTTGTTGACTTTTTACCGGACTGGCACCGGATCTGGCTTAACAACACCTTGTCCGGCTGAGCTGATTGTAATATTTTACAAATTAATCATTTAGTATAATATGGGAGAATTTTACACCGATGGAATAACCTACAGGATGCCAGGATCACTGACTGAATTCCAGCAAAAGATGTATGTGCATTTAATTAACTGGAAGTGGAAAAATATCACAGAGGCTCCAGGTAAACATAATTTCAGGGGAAAGGTGGTTGAGTCTGATGTGATGCTGCCTGAATCTGTAAAGGAAAGTTTTCCGCTTATATACCCGATGGTGCTTGATGAATTCAGGGCTCACCGGAAACCGGAAAATTTTCCCTGCAGATACCTCATGCACTTGAACAATATGGCAAGCTCAAAGGCTGCCAATGTGAATCTGCTTTTGCCTGTGTTACTGCATCCGGGGGTCAATACCGTTTTAAAACGGGTTAAGGCTGATTTTAAAAGCCTTGCTACAGACAAGCTATACAAGGGCTTCATGATTGGTTTTTGGGGCGGCGCTGAAACCGATGAGACAGGCGCATCCTTTGTCAGGGGAAAAACAGAAGGTTTGGTTACAGATGGCGAAAGAGATACAGCTGGCAGAAATGGTGCAAGCGGTGCCGGTGGAGGACCGGGAGTATTGGGCGACCGTAATGCAGGTTCGGGAACTTATGTTGATATCGCCATTGCATATTACAATAACCAGGATGAACTATGCCTTTGGATGATTGAACATAAGCTTACGGAAAGGGAGTTTGCGGAATGCGGGGCCTTCAGGAGCAAAGGCAGGGAAATGTCAAAGCATTTATGTGAGAAATCATTTTCTGAAATTACAGCGGATAAGAATCTGTGCTATTATCATGATGTGCGTGGATTCAGGTACTGGGAACTGACTGGAAAATACCGGTCTTTTTTTATCAATCATCACCTGCATGAATCCTGCCCGTTCCGAAATGGCATGAATCAACTGTGGCGAAAACAGTTACTGGGCCTTGCTCTTGAGACTAACAGTGAATATTCAAGTGTGCATTTCTCGGTTGTAAAGCACCCCGGAAACAAATCCCTGGACAGGACTATCGCATCATATAAGCAACTTATTGATCATAATTCCCGGTTTTCGGTTTTAGATTCCAGTGAAATTGTATCGGCCGGGCAGTCGCTGAATGAACTTAAACTTAACCGGTGGGTAGAATGGTATAAGGGGTTGTACAATATATTTTAAAATTGTTTTAAGACGGATATCCTCTTTTCAATAGGAGGGTGGGTTGCAAACAGCCCGTTGAAAAATGAGAATAAGTCTTTTTTCTTTTCCTTTGGATTGTCTATAAAGAGTTGTGCGACATCCTTCCGGGTTACCGCTTCAATCCTTGAGTTTTGCGAAACTTTCTCCAGCGCGGAGGCTAGTGCTTCAGGTCTTTTTGTTAATTGAGCGGCTGCTGCATCAGCCATAAATTCGCGCTTACGTGAAATGGCGAACCTGAAAAGTGAGGTTATGATGAATCCTGCAATGGCAAGTACCAGTGCGATCAGCATATAAATCCCCCGGCCCTTGTCATTCCTCCTGTTTCGCGACATGCTGGAATAAAAAAACGAGCGCAGCAGTATCTCTACAAGAAAAGCAAAAATACCCACGAAAATGATGGAAACTATCAGTAACCGAACATCCTTGTTTCTGATATGGCTGAGTTCATGGGCGATGACGCCCTCAAGCTCGTCATCGCTGAGCTTATTGATAATGCCGCGTGAAAGTGTGACGGTATAAGTTTTCTCGTTGATTCCGCTGGCAAAAGCATTTAGGGAATCATCTTCGATGATGTTAATCCCTGGGGTTTTCATACCCGCTGCAATGCTCAGGTTTTCTACAAGGTTGTAAACCCTTTTATTTTCTTTTCTTTCAAGCGGCCTTGCTCCCGTTGCCTTACGGATTATGGAGGTATTTGCATACCACGCAATAATGAACCATACAAGCACACCGCCAACCAGCCATGGCACTACTCCCAGAAAAGTATAGTTAACATCATTGATTGTGTAATGCTCCGGCCTGGTAAAATATATGAATAACCAGGCAAGGCCCAGTATAACCAACGGAAACATCAAAAGCAGTACAGTTGACTTCAGGTTGTTATTCCATATCTGGGTCTGTAAACCTACGTATTTCATTAAAGTAGAGTTATCAATTGTTTAACAATGTAAAGCCGGGAATTAAAAGCTTATTTTTGGCGCCTGTTCATGAGCTGCCCTTTGTTCGGAGGGAATTTCAAACATAGGCTGACGTGTAAATCCAAACATTCCGGCAAACAGCACTGCGGGGAACACCTGTATGCCACTGTTCAGTTCCTTTGTAGCAGAGTTGAAGAACCTTCTTGATGCAGCCAGCTTGTTTTCAACATCAGATATTTCTTCCTGCAGATGCATGAAGTTCTGGTTGGCTTTCAGGTCCGGGTAAGCCTCAACAGCAACTCTCAGTCCGGCAAGAGCACCGGAGAGCTGATTCTCGGCATCCACCCTGTCATTTATACTGGTTGCATTCATTGCATTTGCCCGGGCATTTGTCACTGCCGTGAGCACTCCGCTTTCATGCTTCATATATCCCTTTACCGAATCAACTAGCTGAGGAATAAGGTCATGACGTTGTTTTAACTGCACATCAATATCGGCGAAAGCATTTTCCCGGTTGTTCCTTAGTTTTACAAGCCTGTTATAGGTGGAAATCACCATGAGAACAAGCACGGCAGCGATCAGGATTACTATTAAAGTAGTACTCATTACTTCAGAATTTAGTTGGTTTACTTTTTTTATTCAGTTTGCGAAGTTCGGCAAAATTATTGGAATAAAAATCAGTTGCTTTGGTTAATTTTCCTTAATCCGGCCGATTAAGGTATTCCATAATTCGCTTCGAAATAAAAAGAGTTGTCTTCCACCAGCCTGTACATAGTGTTGATGCCATTATCGTGTTGCACGAAGGACCGTGACAGCATCATTTCCTGACCTGGCAAAATGCAGGCCTGGTGAGGCAGGGAACCTGCCACGCAGAAGGGATCAGCCGGTTTTTACAGCAGGCGGATTGATATATTCCCGGAATGGGCCACAGGATTAAATGTGTTTCTGTTACCTGGCCCCTGGCCTGTACTCTAATATCATATGTTTAAGTACATCCTCGTCGGTAAATGCCACCGGGGTCATTTTGTTGCTGGCAAAAATTTCAAGCTGGTCATTGTAGTAAGGTGAATTTTCTTTGATGCTTTGACCGTATGCCAGCACTGAATAGGCTCTGGGGATTTCGCCGAATTCCACAGCCAGAATCCAGCCGTCTCCACCGCTCACTTCCAGTTTCTTTTTATCATACCGGTGCTCTTTAAAATCCAGTGTCCTGAAGCATCCCAGAAGGCCGCAGGAACCTCCGACTGCCACATCCACATTGCCGATTACCGCCCTGTGAACTTCCCCCCAGGGCAGGTTCCAGTGCCCGTATCGTTTCCTGGTTTCCTCAACGGCCCAGCTGAATGTCTCAGCGGCACGGTCAAAGTCGGCAAGTCCGTGAGGTGTGGCAACAGGATTATCGAACGACCACGGTTCTTTGAAAAGTCGTTCGGGTGTAGCAGGATAGCCTGCCGATTCATATGAACTCTCAACGGTGACAGGATCTGATGTGGATACGTACCGTTCCCACCAGGTTTTGAACAGTATGCCGCCACGGCTGTCTCTTGCCACAGAATTATCCCACTCCATTATCAGCTTTAATGCTTCAGCAACTTCACCACCAAAGTCCGCGTTTTCAAAAGCTTCGATAAGATCGTCCTTTACCCGGTCAGCCAGAAGCATTTTCTTGCTGTGCTTCAGTTTAACCACGTCTTCCAGGGAAAATTTCCGATCGTTATGAATCAGCTCAATGGAATGCTGGCTGCGCAATCGCAAGCCTGGTTCCGGAAAGTATGAAGGATAATTTTCCGGCCACAGCACTTCATTCAGGTTAGTGAAGTGAAACGGGTCATTTTCATTCCGCAGATAGCCCCCCCTGGGATTTTCCAGTTGCGGAAGCGCATCCCACTCCAGTATATCAAGCCACATCTGATCATGTTTTGTGACATGGATTGCTGCTGTATCTCCTCCTGCCGGATGGGGACGATCCGGCATGGCAGCATTCCAGACATAGAATATATTACCCCTGGAATCGGCGTATGTAATATTCGATGAGATTATTGCCCGCATCCGCATTGCTTCTTTCCATTCCGCCAAATTCTGCGCCTTCATCATCTTAAGAAATTGCTCACTGCGCCGGTACTCGCCGTCGCCTGAGGCACGAATGAAATAAATTTTTCCGCCTTCACGAAGTATGACAGGTCCGTAGGGGGTCGAGCGGAATACACGGGTACTGGTGCCAAAACCATTGGTACGTTTGAATTCTACCGTTATCGTTTCGATGGTCATTGGAACCGATGCCCCGTCAAGCAGAAAGTGGCCGGGACGATCCGGGTCGGCATCAAAAGAGTAAATCTCATCGAGATCAGGGTAATTGTTTGTGGTAGCCCAGCCAAGGTGTTCATTAAAGCCCCCAACAATTCCAATGGCATGACCAATCCGGAAGTCACCGTAAAAGTTAAGTTTGCCGGGTACCCTGACTCTTGCCTCATAGTATCCTGCATCCCATGACAGATGGGGATTACGCATCAATATGGCATTGCCCGTAGTGGTGCGCCCGGGTCCCAGTGCCCAAACATTGGAACCCTCCGCTGAACGGTCTGCCCGCGAATCTGTTGCCTGTTCGTCCCGGGAAACCTGAAAGCCCTTTTTCCGCCTTTCATGTGCAGAAAGAAATTTTCGTATTTTGCTGTAATCCGGGAATATGATATCCACGGAATGGACGTCATATCCGGTAAAAAAATGTTTTTCCCGTCCTGCAAACTCATCGGGATGGAGCTCGGTATATCTGTTCACCCCTGCGGCAAATCCTGAGAGGAAATCCCGGGTATCAGGTTCCAGATACTTCCATGTCTCCACAGCCCGCTGATACCTTCTCCGGCTGATAGCATCATTGTATATTGCAAGCGACAGGCTTCTCCCGGTAAGAATATTGTACCTTGCCCATTCTCCCCTGGCTTGTAGGAGAAGATCTGCAACGATTTCCCCGTAATCCTCCATTTGCAGATATCCTAAAGCAAAACCAGCCGCTTGCATGTTGTCGGCATATATGTGAGGCACACCAAACCCGGTCCGCCGGATGATAACCTGCTCCGATAAATCCGTACCCGGAGGATGTGAGATGATTACATGTTCTTCCTTTTCTGCGGGCGGTTGTTGAACCGGGTTGCATGTAGAAAGAATAATTATGATGGCAGGCAGCAGAAAATAATAATGCATGATGATTAACATTATTTTATAACTTCCATGCTTCTTGGCCGTGATTACAAAGTCTTTATGCTGCTTCTGTATAGCATGGTTCCTTTTAGTTCAAATTCCCCCTTTATTTAAAGGTACGAATTTTAATTTGCATTTTTACTTTTAACCACATGAGGTTAAATGCTTTTGCCACGATAAAAAAGTCCGTATCAAAACGTAAAAAGTATGCCGGCAGCGATTTTTTATTATGATATGTATTATTATTTCGTATTTTGCAAACTTTGTCCGGTGGAGTGAGCAGGCATGCGTAAAATGCTAAAAAATCCAGTCAACCATTATGAGAACTCTGGCAGTAATTTTTTACCTGGTGTTAATACCATTTTCCGGATTTTCCCGGTTCACTACTTTATACCCTGATATCCCTAGGATAGATGTTCATGCCCATGTTCATAATAATTTTGGGGGAATAGCAAACTACCTTTCCATGAGGGAATTAATGGTTTCAACACATAAAATTGACCTGGCAATGTGGATCAATCTTGGCGGTGAATCTGCCATAGATACTATCAATGAGTTAAGCGGCGGCAGAATAATGACCTGCATCAGTGATTATTCGCCGCAGCGTGGACTTACCTATAAACCCGGGGATATGGCTCCCAGTCTCCGGAAGGGATATGTTGGATATAAGATCTGGCATGGCCCTTACCATCGAAGACTTAAAGAAGGGGAGGAAGGCATAAAATATATTGATGATCCCGCCCATGAGCCGGTTTTTGCTGCTATGGAAAAGGAAGGTATGCCCGGAGCCTCTCTTCACATTTCCGATCCCAACGGCCCTTTTGGTAACAGGGGAAACTGGGCTGCTGACCCCGTCGCCTTCTGGAGAGAAATAATCGGACTTGAAAGGGTGTTGCACCGGCATCCTGACCTGATCCTTGTCGTGGCACATGGTGCGTGGCTTGTGTGTCAGGACGCACAACTGGATTTCCTGAGGTATATGCTTTCAACCTATCCGAATTTTTATATTGATCTGGCTGCTACCTTTCAGTACTTTTACCTGCTGGATCATGCCAACCTGCGCGATTTTTTCATTGAATACCCTGACCGTATACTATATGGCACCGACATAGGCAGCCTGGCTGACAAGTCTGCAATCCCTGAAATAGTGGAGCGGTATGCCCGCACTTTCAGGATACTTGAAACCGACCAGATGGTGGAAGGCGGCTTTTTCAGCATGAATCCGGTTATGGGGCTGAACCTTCCGAGAGAAGTGCTCGAAAAAATCTATTACAGGAATGCCCTTAAAATATATCCGGGACTGGAATCGAGAATGAGGGATATTGAATTATTGAACTGAGTTGTCTAAAGCCCGCACAATTCAATTTATTAAAAAAAATTAACAGAGTTTGAAATATGTTCATATATGCATATATTTGAACATTGAACATGTTGATTCTATTATATAATGATATTTATAAAGTTGACTAATTACCGGAATTCATGATGCGCCTATGAACCAAAGAATCAGCACCGAGAACCTTGCCTTGCTATTCCAGAAGGCAGCCGGGAGGTTTGATTCCCTTCCTGCTTTTGCTATACGTAAAAGTGCCCTGAAATGGAAGCCTGTTTCCTATCACCAGATATACCGGAAGGGTCTTGACCTTGCCACCGGATTAATTGAGCTGGGGGTTCAGCAACGTGACCATGTTGGACTTTTTGGGGACAACCGTTTTGAATGGATTTTATCGGATTACGCCGTAATACTTTGCGGCGCTGCCGATGTTCCAAGAGGAGGCGATGTAACTGATGCCGAGCTGGCTTATATTATTGATCATGCAAGGATACAGGTTGCATTTGTGGAAACCGTGAAGTTGCAGGAAAGGATTCTCCGCCTCAGGGGCATATTACCCGATTTGCGTGAAATTATCCTGCTCGATCCCAAAGGCACTCCCCAGGAGGGGGTGAGAAGGCTTAAAGAAGTTTGCGAACTTGGTGCAAGGCTTAGAAACCAGGGAGACAGACGTGCCGAAGAGCGGATAGCGGGGATCAGGCCCGACGACCTTTTCACACTTATATACACCTCTGGAACAACCGGGCAGCCAAAAGGGGTAATGCTTACCCATTCCAATATGATTTCACAGATAAAAAATATCCCCGGCGATCATAACTGCAATGACCGCCTGCTATCGGTTTTGCCGATCTGGCATATTTTTGAGCGTTTTATGGAAATGTACACTATAAGCTTTGGAGGGTGCACCTATTATTCCAGTATTCAGACACTGGGCGAAGACATGAGGAATGTCGAGCCTACCTTCATGGCATCGGCCCCGCGGCTGTGGGAGAAGCTGCATGAAAAAATACTCAAGGGGGTCAAGGCTTCCCATCCTGTCCGCCAGGTTTTGTTTCACATTGCATATTTTTTGTCGCGGCAATATAAGGTATCGGAATATTTCATTGCCAACAGGAACCTGAAAATGAGCCGCCAGCCCTGGTGGAAACGTCTGGCCCTGATGCCGTTTCATATGGTGCGTTGGGCTATCGTGCTTCCATGGTACGGATTTTTTAATGCTGCCGTACTTGAACGTGTCAGGCTTGGAGCAGGCGGTTCATTAAAAGCAACCATCTCGGGAGGCGGAGCCCTGCCAATACATATAGACAGATTTTTTAATTATGTAGGAATTCCCGTTCTTGAAGGGTATGGGATGACTGAGACATCGCCGGTAATATCTGCCCGTTCCCTTGATAACCTTGTTGTAGGCACTGTAGGACCGCCCCTTCCGGGAACAACAATCCGCATTGCCGATCCGGAAACCGGGGAAATTCTTTACCCGAATGACAAACTTGCCTATGGTGGCCGGTCAATGCGCGGAGAGATCCTTGTGCAAGGCCCACAGGTTATGAAAGGCTATTACCGGGATGAAGAGCTGACCAGGCAAACCATTCGTGATGGCTGGCTTCGTACCGGCGATCTGGGCATCATCACTCACAATAACTGTCTGAAAATACTCGGAAGGTGCAAGGCAACCATCGTGCTTTCAAGTGGTGAAAATGTTGAACCCGAACCTATTGAGATGCGCCTGCAGCAGAGCCAGTTTATAGATCATTGCATGCTGGTCGGTCAGGATAAAAAGTTCCTGGCTGCTCTTATTATTCCGGCCCTTACCGAATTCCGGGAGGCAGGATTTGCAGAACAATCTGTTGAAGAACTGGCAACAAACCCCGAGGCACATAAAATAATCCTCAGGGAGATACACCGAATGACAGGGTTATCCAACGGATTTAAGAGTTATGAACAGATACGCGATTTCCGCATTCTTCCTGAAGGTTTTCAGATCGGTCATGAGTTAACCAATCTATACAAGGTAAAACGTCACGAGGTTGAATTAAAATTCAATCATGTAATCTGGGAGCTGTTTTCAGCCAAATCATCAAAAAACATTTAGCGTCATGGAATTTAACACCCAGCTTCTTTATGCACATGACCAGGCGTTGCTCGCCCTGATGATCTTTATTATCATGCTGGGCATGGGAGCAAGCCTGACTGTCGATGACTTTCGCGCCGTTGCCAGGAAACCCAGGGGAGTCCTGATCGGGTTCCTGTCGCAGTTCGGTCTTATGCCTTTCATTGCATTTTCACTTTCAATAATTTTGGACTTTCATCCTGCATTTGCCATCGCGCTTATCCTTATCGGGTGTCTTCCCGGAGGTACCACATCAAATATGTTCACCTATTTTTCGCGCGGTTCTGTGGCATTAAGTATTTCCATGACTACCGCATCGACAATACTGGCCCTTTTGATGATGCCAATCCTTCTGAATCTCTATACCGGAAGTTTTACAGCACAGATAACTGCTTCGATGCAGGCCGAAGGGACGGGGGCGGAATTTGTTATTCCAACCGGGAATATATTAAGTTCCCTGGTCCTTGTTCTGGTACCCGTAGCCATGGGTATGTTTCTGAGAAGAAAATCCCCCGACTGGGCAAAGACAGCGGAAGATACCGCCGGATTTGTTGCTATTATTGTGATACTTTATCTCCTGGGAACGGCATTTATCCGCCATGGGGGATTGTTTCTCCAAACTCCGGTAGAGGTTTATTTAGGCGCAATCGGGATCGGTTTGACCGGTTTCTTTTTCGGCTACTGGTTTTCCCGCCTTCTTGGGGTTTTCCCTCTTTTTCAGCGGGCCATCTCACTCGAAACCGGTATCCAGAACGGTCCCGTATCTTTTGCAGTTATTTTGCTTAGCTTCCAGGAACCGGTGCAGAGCCAGATGTTATGGCTGGCAATACTGTATTCAACCTTTATCGTTCTGTCCTCATCGGTAATTACCCTGTATTTCCGTAATAAAGGAAGGTTTGACTGGGACGTCTACCGTAATACGGTTATTCATAACCGGCTTTTTGGTGCGGAGTATGTTACCAATTATCCGGATGGGTTTTTACCAGGACGCCTTGTCAGGGACCCCAGTCAGGGTACCTCACCAAGCCAGAAAAGACGGTAAATAAGAATAACATCACTACTTCATGTAAAAAAACACCCCCTTGAGGGTGCTTCCGTGTTTTCCGGAAAAGCCTTATAAATCCGGTCAGAGTTGTTTCATTGCCTGTTAGTTATACCAGGCACCGAGCATCCATGTTTCCACAGCAAGTGCAGCCTCTTCCACCGGCTTAAGCAGTGAGGAGTGAAAATATGAGGGATCAAGCATCCATTCTTCAACAGCCGGGGTGGCTTCGGTTGCTGCAGCCATCGGTGAGGCTGTAAAATAGGACTGATCAAGCATCCATGCTTCCACGGCCGGAGTGGCTTCGGTTGCTGCAGCCATCGGTGAGGCTGTAAAATAGGACTGATCGAGCATCCATGCTTCCAGGACCGGAGTGGCTTCGGTTGCTGCAGCCATCGGTGAGGCTGTAAAATAGGACTGATCGAGCATCCATGCTTCCACTGCCGGTGTGGACTGACAGGATCCTGATTCGCCCGCAAAGGCAGTTGTAGTCAGGCAACTTAAAAGTATCAGGGCAACTGCGGAATTAAAAATCAGATTTTTCATGGCATTATATTTTTTATATTGTTATTAATTTATTCAGTCAGGGTTAATTTGTTTCTGTATGGTCTTTATCACATTATATGCCAAAAGCCATAATAAATTGTCAGATAGCACTATATGAAATTATATTAGCACATAAAACCTGTTCCGGGTATACGAATTCGTAATTAGTTGTACGGAAACGGACATACAGCAGATATAAATATTACCTAAATCAGGTTTACGATCTTTTAGCACTCAGACTGATTCACGGGGGTATATTCTGCTGCCTTATTGGATGGGGCTTGTAACGGAAGTTGCAGTGGACCGGATAACGGATATGTTTCGGACAACTGTTATAATTTGCTTTTTCTGAGTATATTATATGCACACAGGTACCCGCTATAGATGGCGCCTGAGAACCCGCCGCCGGTTTTACCCCATGCCGATGCAAAATGCAGGTTGGCTGGCATGGACGACAGGTCAATGACCGGCTTTGATGGTAACTGCGCGAAGCCGTAAACGGCTCCTGCAGGGTTAAGGGTGTATCTCTTTACCGTGGCCGGCGTGCCAACCTCGTAATACTCTATCTCGCCTGCAATTCCCGGCAGGATCTTTTCAAGCCTGCTGATAAAGGTCTTTGCCACTTCCTCTTTTTTGGTTTTGTATTCCTGCCGGGATAAATTTTCCCAGTCCCGGAGATAATCTATACAGCAAAGAGCCCCTACCGCCTTTCCGGCAGGGGCAAGTCCCGAGTCGATCTGGCCGTAGTCAATGAAAGTGAAGCTTCTTTTTTCGAAACTGTCTCTGTTATTGGTAAGTACATCTTTCTGGCTTTTTACGGAATCGTCAAATACAAACCTTGAATAATGGCTGTTGCCAATTAGTTTAAGGTTTCTCTTAAAGCCAAAATAAATAGTCAGCAGGGAAGCCCCGGTTTTTTGCTTGCTGATCTGGCCTTTCAGATCAATACCATATTTTTGCGGAAGGAATCCTGCTATGTTTTCCATTGCCGCATTGGCTATGATATCACGGCCGTATGCCGTCATTTCATCTGAAGATCCTGCCTTTTTTCTGTAAGTTACGCCGTTCAGCCGGCCATCATGTTCAGTTATGCCTGTTACCAGGTGGTTAAGCAACACTTCGCCCCCATGATTCCGGATGTAGGCTGCAAGGTGGTCGGACAGGTTCTGGGAACCTCCCTTGATAAAACTTGCCGCTCCCCCGTAATAGCTTCCCTGGGCAACTGAATAGTAGGTAAGCGACAATGAGTAAGGATCGTCATGGAAATATCCCAGGTTGCCCAGCAGCACCAGTTTGAGGCTTTCATTTCCGGTAATTGAATCAAGAAACTCGCCCACACTGGTATCCTGGCTGGCTTCCTGGCTGGGTGTTTTCTTTTTAGGGTTCAATATACGGGTGAAATATGCATCTATGGCTTTGCCTTCCAGGGGAAATGCTTCTTTCAGGATCCCGGCTGCCTCTTCGGGATTATGGGGGATTGTAATGGCTGTATCTTGTCCGGTAAAATGATAGAATTCCGGGATCCTGACAAACCCGATATTTCCGGTAACTTCCAGTTCACTGAAAATTCTGGTTTTCATATCCCTGACAGACGGCCCATCCATCTCATGCAAACCAACCTCAAGGGTAAAATCGCCCCGCCGGAACGAGGTGGCGCATCCCCCCGGCTGACTGTGCTGTTCGATCAGCAATACTTTTTTACCTTCCCTGGCTAGTTTGGCACCTGCCGTCAGACCTCCCAGTCCGCCCCCGATGACAATTACATCAAAATCCATTTTCTGAAATCAGGTTAATATCACCTTTTTTTACCATCTCTTTCGCGGAAACATTCCTTTCCTTTACCAGGCTCTCTGTAATACTTTTACCCGGTTCCTGCAGGAGTCCTGTATGACCTGATTTCCTGGCTCCGTCATTTTTTGCCGGCTGTTTGATTTCCTGTACCGGATGCCTCTTAAATTCCTTTTTCCTGTCAAACAGGTACCTGTAGGTTGTGTAATTCTTTACCGGGACACCTCCCACCGAAAGGAAAATCTTTCTCATCATTGGATTGAAATCGGCTACCCATGAAAATTCCACTTCTGTATAATGAGGCTTCTTTTCAAAGACCTTTCGCACATGCAAAATGAAAGCCGATTCGATACCCAGTTTCTGGAACTTTGGGATAACGCCCATCAGAAGTCCCTTTGCCCGGGTCATGGTTTTTCTTTTTTTCAGGTAAAGGAATTTGATCATATTGAAAACAGTGAGTTTTCCTTTCATGTGTTTCAGTATCTGGTTAAGATCGGGAAACATCAGGTAGATGGCAATTGGCTTGCCTTCAAAATAAGCCATCCAGATAAATTCTTCATCGACGATCGGTCTGGCTTTCCGCAGTACCTCCCTTATATAATCTGCCTTGAGGGGTTCAAAATTTTCCTTGAAAGTGGCCCATGCCTCATTGAATACCATGGCAAAATCATTTGAAAACTGTTCCTGCTGCTTCCATGTGAAATGACGGAACTCATATCCCGGCTTCCGGGCCACCCATTCCGCTATTTTCATGAACCGGTCAGACATGGGCTTTGTGATATCAAGGTGAAACCCCTCCATGGTGTAGTAGGTCATAAATCCGTATGATTCGAACAATTCCCGGTAATACGGGTGGTTGTAGGGGACTTCAAAGGAGGGATGGGTGAAACCACCGGTCAGCAAACCCCAGTATTTGTCAGTCTCTCCGAAATTTATAGGTCCGTCCATAGCCTCCATCCCCCTGTCTGCAAGCCACTGTTTTGCAGTATCAAAAAGCATAAATGCCATCTCCCTGTCATTTATGCATTCAAAAAATCCTATGCCGCCGGTTGGCTGATCATACAGCCATGCACGTTTTCTGTCGATAAAGGCAGCCACCCTGCCAACAGGAATATTGTCATTGTTCAGGATTACCCAGCGCCGGGCTTCACCCTGCTTGAAATAGGGATTTTTTTTGGGGTCAAAAATAGCCTCTGTTTCTTTGTCCAAAGGACAGACCCAGACGGGATCGTTTTTATAGACAACCCTTGCAGCATCGTGAAATTTTCCTCTTGTTTTCTTGTCGGTTACACTAATGATTCTCATAGGGCATGTTGATTTTTAAAAAAAATGAATGACCGGCTCACCATCCTTTAGCCGAAACGGGCGCAATCAGCTGATTAGCGGTTTCCGGCTCTCCGGCATCACTGATGTTTCATATAAACCTGGTCCAGCAGTATCCGGTATTTATCGGCAATGAAATGACGCCTCAGCTTCAGGGTGGGCGATAACTCCCCGGTAACGGGACCCCATTCTTCAGAAACAAGCCTGAACCTTTTAATTCTTTCAAATGCATTCAGCCTGCCGTTCATCCTTTTTATCTCTTCACTGAAGGCAGACATTATCTCGGGCAACTGCACAAGTTCCATGTTTTCTGAAAACATCAGTTTGCCGGCCGAACGCATTTCGCCGAAGTATTTAAAATCAGGCGAGATCAGTGCACTTGCAAATTTTTCGTGTGCCCCCACCACCATTATCTGATCTATCAGCGGCGATTCCTTAAAGGTGTTTTCAATACGCTGGGGAGTGATAAATTTCCCGTTTGAGAGTTTGAATACCTCATCCTTCCTGTCAGTTACCATAAGAAACCTGCCGTCTTCAAGGTATCCGATATCACCGGTATGGAACCACCCTTCATCATCAATTACTTCTTTGGTAAGCTGCGGGTTCCTGTAATATCCGAGCATCAGGTTTGATCCCCTGCACAGGATCTCTCCGTCCGCGGCTACTTTAATTTCTACTCCTTCTATCACAGCTCCTGTGGAGCCCAGTTTTAATCCTTCTTTGTCTGTCCTGTTTATCGTAATAATGGGCGATGTTTCAGTTAGGCCGTACATGTTGATTATTTTGATGCCTGCTGCCCAGAATATTCTTTCCAGGCGGGGTTGCAGACTGGCTCCGCCGCATCCCACTATCCTTACGTTGTTTCCCAGGGCAGCCCTCCACTTGCTGAATATCAGCTTGTCGGCTATTCTTAGTTTAAATTCATACACCCATCCGTTACCGCCGAATGGCTTGTACCTGGAGCCCAGGGAAACAGCCCAAAAGAATAAACTTTTTTTGATGCCTGTCAGCTTATTACCCTTTGACATGATCACACCATAGAATTTCTCAAGGATTCGTGGTACCGCATCAAACCCGTCAGGCTTGATCTCCTGCATGTTAGCCGCAATGGTTCCCATGTTCTCTGCATAATAGATTCCGGCTCCGCTGTATTGGGTCTGGTAGTTACCCAGCCGTCCGCCGACATGGCATAAAGGCAATATACTCAAATATTTATCATCCGGCTTTAGTTTGAATACAGAAGCTGCGGCAATGAAATTAGAAGTAAGGTTTTTATGCGACAACATAACTCCCTTCGGCCTGCCTGTGGTGCCTGATGTATAGATCAGAACGGCAAAGGCTTGGGGATCAATCTGCGCTTTTATTTTTTCAACCTCCTTCCGGGTTTCCGCTGGGCAAGATCTGCCTTTTTCGATGATCTCGCTCCAGTTTGAAACTCCGCTGATCTGATCAAAAGAGAAGACTTTCAATTGTTGCCCCGTTGCTCTCAGGGCCGGAGCAATGCTTTTATACAAATTACTGTCTGATACAATTACCATTCCGGCTCCGGAATCATTAATGATATATTCATATTCAGCAGCATTCAATGATGGAAAAACCGGCACATGCACAACCCCCAGCATCCCCATCCCGACATCGGCAAAATTCCATTCCGGACGGTTGGAGGTCACGGTGATTATCTTGTCACCCTTTCTGAATCCCAGTTCATGGAGGCCATAGCAAAAATTAAAAGAATTTTCAATATAATCCTGTGAACTGTATTTTTTCCAGGCACCATTGTGTTTAAAGCATAATGCATCCTCTTTTAATGGATTGGTCCTGTACCTGTCAAGCAGATCGAAAGTTCTTGTCACCTTCATAAAAGTGCGTATTGGTTACGGGAGATCATAAAGATATTAAAATGATAAGTCATACCGGAGCAAAATTGCAATTTAAGAAATAATTGATGTGATCATATCATTATCCTGCATTTTAAGATCTCTTATTTGTTTTATATTCTGCCTGCCAGCAATCTGATTAAGGGGATCCGGTTCCGGAATCTGTGTATCCGTTAAAACCAGGAGGTCAGGAGCAATATCAATCAATCGCCCTTTGAACCTGGAGTAAACATAAAAAAAGCTGATTCTCTTTTTTAAATTATATTTGCTGCAAATCGCAAGGACTCCCGGGCAGGATTATTTAATTGCCAGGCCCGATACTCGTCGTTTATAACTAATTGGTTATAATTGATTTATTAGTTACTTAAATTAAAAATGAATGAAAATGCTTAGCAGATCCATTAGTTTTTTGATCATAATCTCTTTCGGCTGTTTTTCCGCATATGCGCAACAGCAAAAAAGGAAGGCAAATATCGCAGTTATCCAGGCCTCCAGAATGCCAAGGCAGGATCCTTTCGGTTCTGATTTTAATATTGAAATGGTGAGACCACAGATGATGGACAACTTAAACAATCAGCTTGACCTTTTTGATAAGGCAGGACAGGCTGGTGCTGACCTTGTGTGCGGCCCTGAAGATATGCAGAATATAGGTGCATATGGACTGCACATCAATGTTAACGATCTCCACACGGAAAAAATACTGTTCAATTCCCTGGCAGTGCCAGTACCCGGTCCGTTAACTGATCGGAT
This sequence comes from Bacteroidales bacterium, assembly GCA_007135095.1. GTDB lineage: Bacteria > Bacteroidota > Bacteroidia > Bacteroidales > PUMT01 > PXAP01. The sequence continues at coordinate 55,616 of SLJO01000033.1, forward strand.
AGGCGCCATAGCCAAAAAACACGGTATGTACATCATCGCTCCCATCTATGAGGCTTACGGGGATAAGGTGTTTAATACCGCTGTAATTTTTGACCGAACCGGCAAAATCATCGGGAAGCACCGTAAAACTATCATGCCCGTCATGGAAACATGGCTGGTATCAACCGGTGATGAACTTAATGTTTATGAAACCGATTTTGGTTCGATCGGCATTGCCATATGCTGGGAAATATCATACCCTGAAGTACCTGCAATTTACGCACTCAAGGGAGCTGACATTATCTTCAATCCAACCATGGCCAGGGACAATAAACCCGGACAAAGCCTTAGTACAGCTCCCATGTTCATCACCCGTGCCAGGGATTATTCTGTGTATATCGTACCAGTAGTACTGGGATCGGATGGCAATGGCATTTTAGATTTTAATGGCGATGTGGTTGCGGAAAATGTAGGAGGGGTCAATACAGTCATAATGGCGGAAGTTGACTTTTCAAAGGAACGAACCTACCAGAGTGCATGGTGGGAACCAATCAACGGAACTAATAATACAAGGGCTATGATGATGAAATCCCGTCGCCCGGATCTGTTCCAGTTGCTCTCCGATCCCAATCCACCTGTTCTTGAAAAATACAAGGACATCCGTCTTACCACCGGCGACCGGGAACGGCAGCTGGAGGCAGTTAAAAAGGTGGATTATGGCCCGGGACGGAAAGAATAGTAACGCACGGATCACCATGGTTTATTGACTTCGTCGATTTCACATGCATTATTTTGTCTCGTTTTGCAATAGTTTTTGGATGTGAAATTCATGTTATTTTGTCTGCCGAAGGCTGATGGGGGTTTCATGATATTTAAATTTTTTCTGCCGAGGCTTTAATTATCTCCCAGGCCCGGGTTACATCGTGTTTCTCGGTTGTGCGCTGCCCGACAGCCATCCTTATGGTATATTTTCCCGAGAGTGTTGTATGGGTAAGGTAAACCTGACCGCTTTCATTTATTTTGTTAAGTAGTTTCTTGTTGAGTTTATCCAGCTCAGTTTCGTTTTTATGCCAGTCGTTCCACCGAAAACATACAAGATTGGTGCTGACGGGAGCCATGAGTTCAAAATCACGGGCTGACCTTATCCAACCGGCAAAAAGCTGCGCCAGTTCAATATGTTTACGGATTATTTCCTTTAAACCGCCGACCCCGAATTCCCGGATGACAAACCAGAGTTTTAATGCCCTGAATCGCCTCCCGAGCTGAATACCCCAATCCCTGTAATTATTAACCTGTTCATCCCTGGAAGTCTTTAGATATTCAGGATTGATGGTCATGGTCCTGATCAGAAGTTCAGGGTCTTTGACAAAATAAGCCGAACAGTCGAAATTGGTAAACAGCCATTTGTGCGGATTAAAAACAAACGAGTCCATATATTCAGAGCCATTGAGCAGATCGCTGTTTTCCTCAAGAATGGCAGCAGTTCCGGTAAATGCTGCATCAACATGAAGCCATATGCCATATTTCCGACAAATGCGCCCGATTTCCGGCAGCGGGTCAATGGCAGTGGAGGAGGTGGTTCCGATTGTTGCAATGACACAGGCAGGTTTCATACCCTTTTGCAGGTCGTCACTGATGGATTGCTCCAGTATATCGGGGAGCAGGGCATAATTCTTATCTGTCGGAATATAGCACAGGTTCCGGCGGCCATATCCTGCTATCTTGACTCCTTTTTCAATACTGGAATGAGCCTCACGGGATGCATAAACCCTGAGTTTTTCAGTTATACCTTTCTCATTTCCCGAAAAGCCGGTGGCAACCTCACGTGCAGTCAGCAAAGCACAAAGTGTGGCTGTTGATGCGGTATCCTGAATGACGCCGTTAAAGCCCTCAGGCAGCCCCAGCATCTGGCGCAGCCAGTCAAGTACTGTCTCTTCAAGCTCAGCTGCAGCCGGAGAGGTCTCCCATATCATGCACTGGGCTCCAATGCCGGCAGTCAGTAGTTCTCCCAGTACTGATGCCGGACTGTTATTGGCGGGAAAATAGGCGAACCAGCCCGGATGCTGCCAGTGTGTAATTCCCGGCAGGATAATTTCCTGAAAATCCTTCCATATCACAGCCATTTCTTCACCCACCTGCGGCGGGCGCCCCGGAAGCTTTGATTTGATATCTCCGGGATTAACAACTGATCTTACCGGGTATTCACCTGCATTATCAAAGTAATCGGCGATCCAGTCGATAAATTCGTGCCCGTATTGTCTGAAAGTTTCCTTGTCCATATATTGCGGATTAAAAGATTGCAATTTTTTTTCCCGAACAGGGATTCATCTTTTTCAGCTTGCCGGTAAACGAGGAGGCAGTTCACCTTTCCATTCAAGAATGTCACCTGGCTGGCAATTCAGCTCCCTGCAGATGGCATCAATTTACGGTATCAGAAATTATACTTTATTCCATTTCTCAATGTATAGAATAATTCCGGGATATCCTGTGGCGGGTGTGAATCAAAGGCCATGTTCCACGTTACCAGGAAAGAAAAGCGCTCGGTGAATTTCAGTTCAAGCCCGGTTTCACTTGCTACCCTGTATTCCCTGAGAATTGCCATGTCAGGCTGGTAATAAGTTGTATGGGTAAAGTTTACCCGTTCATCCAGTGCATAGGTAATAGAAATATACAGATCGCCTTTAAATTTATCGGTACGCGACTGATCGGCATCATCAAGCAATTCTTGTTCGTACATTACCAGGGGTGCAATATAGACACCAATATTGTCGGCTTCATAAACACGGAACCGGGGTCCGCCTCCCAAAAGAAATCTGCGTTGCAGCAAGCGTATGGAGTTGTACTGATGCTGTATGAAAGATTCGGCGGTGATAAAACCATCACCTATAGCATAATTATAGCGCAGGTGCTGAAAACCATTATTGATCAGATTGTCGCCCTCTACACGCATAAGTCCAATGTTATTTAAAATCAAAGTCATATGCCTTCCGCTTGTATATTGCAGGTGGGCAGAGGTGCTGGTTTCAAATATCTGCCTGGTGTTCTGGGTGAGCATGAGGTTAAGATCAATATGGCCCTGTAAGCCCGGTTTTGCCTCTTTGCGGCTTTTTTCAATGTTCACCAGTTGAGCGTGCAGGCTCCGGGGTAAAAAGAGGAATAGGAAAGCTAAAATGATTATTGCAGGGAAACGGATCTTCATTTATTAAAATTGAAATACAGCGTTCACGAAGCACAAATGTACATGAATTTTCCATTAAGTGAAAATCCTTCAGGGCACAATACATTGCATGGGAAATCGACCTTCAGGTCAATTTTTTTTATCGGAAAATTCACACAGACGGATTAAAAAAATTGACTTCGTCGATTACACATGCATTATTCAGTTCTTTGTGAATAGTTATTCAGATGTGTAATTCAAGGGAAAGCGAAGCGGTTCCTCCTGTAAGTCAAAATTTTGATTTTCTTACAGGATAAATATAAAATCATAAACTGCGGATTAGCAGAATTATTGATTTATAAATCTTCCAGGATAATTTCTGGCCTCCCGGGTTAATTACGAAGCACCATCCTTAGATTTTTCAGTTCTTTCTTCAGCCTGACGGGATCAACTGGCTGTCCCTTGTAATTTATCTGGTAATGCAGATGAGGATTGGTTGAGCGGCCGGTGTTGCCACTGTATCCGATTATTTCACCGGATTCTACCTGCTGACCTTTCTCAACACTGATTTCCGACAAGTGTCCGTAAATGCTCTGGTAGTCATAAAGGTGGTTTATTATTACATAAGATCCCAGTAAATGGTCGGTACCCGATTCGGAAATATAACCGGTTCCGGTGGCACGGACCGGTGTGCCTGCTTCCAGAGGTATGTCTATTCCATTATGAAATGCCCAGTGATGATCAAAAGGATCCCGCCTGGTACCAAAACCTGACGATATCGTTACATTCCCGGAAACCGGTAAAATCACAGGCAGGGAATGAAAATTTTCGTAAGTTTCTTTTTCCCCGTCACTGTTTTGTGCATTTACTATGGAAGTGATAAATCCCGGCATTATATCATAGTCAATGAGGGAGTTATCATAATTCCATTTTTCAGAGTGATTATCCGGATAGTGTGCAACAGGAGCATTATCGAGGCTGTTTATTGTTAGCGGTGCCGGACTGAGCGATACTGCTGAAATAGCGTGCAGAAAATACAACCCGAGCATAACTGCAATTGCAATAAAGAATTTCAATATGTTTTCCAACCCACTTTTAACCATGATTCCTGAAATTTAAATTATAAATCAAGATTCCTGATTCCCAATGTTAAATTAACAAAAATTCATTAATTCACCAAGCACTTAACCCTGATTATTTGATGATTAGCCCAAAATCACTTAATCAAAAAACATTTCCTGCCTGCTATTATTCAGCAATAAAAAGCCGTTCAGGGGTATCGTGAGATATCCAAAGGCAAATGCTTTATCCTGGCGGTGGATAAATAAACTATACTGAAATTTCTGAAATGTTGTGTGAACCGGCTTGTTTCTCAGGATTACAAAGATAGAATATCCTTCACATCCCTGTATGACCCACTTTTTTCCTGCAACATCGTTCCCATTGCCTCCACTAAATAATTGGCTGCATAATATGGGTTGGTCAGTTGACCATTTTCACGCATAGATCTCAGTTTCCTGATAATCGAATAGTTTTTTTCGTTTGGTAATTTAGAAATATGCTCCTGCAGGTTTGAGTCAATTAATCCCGGCGCCAGGGCGCTGAAATGAGTTTCCCTAATTTCCCTTGAATATAGTTTGATCATTTTATTTAATGCAAACTTGGACAGGGAATATGCGTTAAACCCCCGGGCATTGTTGATGACTGATCCGCAGGAGATGGCCACAACCTGATAAACTGAGGGCACTTTTTCCAGCAAGGTATCAATGATCACCTTGTTGGCCCAGACATTCACCTTCATTACCGTTGTGATTTCATCTACCGGGGTTTTTTTCAGTTCATTTATATTTATTAGTATACCGGCATTTAGAATAACAAGATCAAGTGTTTTTACATCAGCAAGAAAATCGCCAAGTTTTCCGGGTAATGTATCGTGCTTTAAAAGATCGTGTGAAAGATGACGGTATCCCTCATAAGTTTTCAGTTTTTCATTGAATTTCCGGCTTATTCCATACACGGTCGAGCCATGCTCCAGGAATTCTATAGCTAGTGCGTGACCTATACCGGAACTTGTTCCTGTAATTAATACATTCATTTTTAATTATTATTTTATATGTGATTATTTTATTCGAACTTTTAATCGTGCTTTAAACATTAAATGATGCTTTAAATATA